>CAISYQ010000481.1 GCA_903889735.1 uncultured Methylibium sp. | reverse complement strand
GCTGGCCGGGATCGCTTTGCCGCCATCCAGGCGCGGCTGGCCGACCTGGGCCAGGCCTTCTCGGAGCATGTGCTGGATGCGACCGATGCCTTTGAGCAGGTGGTGAGCACCGCCGACCTGGCCGGCGTGCCCGAGGATGTGCTGGCGGCCACCCTCCTGCAGGAAGCTCCAGAAGGCACCACGGTGAGCGACCCAGGCGCTGCACCCGCGAGCGGCGACACCCGCCACCGGCTGACGCTGCACATGCCGGTCTACATACCGGTGATGCAGTACGCCAGCAACCGCGGCCTGAGGGAGCAGCTGTACCGCGCCCATGTGACCCGCGCCTGCGAGAGCGGCCCGGCCGAGCGCGACAACAGCGCGGTGATGGCCGAGATCCTGGCGCTGCGCCAGGAGGAGGCGCTCCTGCTGGGCCATGCGAGCTATGCCGCGCTGTCGCTGGTGCCCTAGATGGCCGATTCGCCCGCCGAGGTGCTCGACTTCCTGAGTGATCTCGCATCGCGTGCTCGACCGCACGCCGAGCGGGACCTCGCGGAGCTGCAGGAATTCGCCCGCAGCGAGCTGGGCCTGGCCGACTTCCAGGCCTGGGACCATGCCTATGTGTCCGAGAAGCTCAAGGAGGCGCGCTACGCCTTCAGCGACACCGAGGTCAAGCAGTACTTCACCGAACCGCGCGTGCTGGCCGGCCTCTTTCGCATCATCGAGACGCTGTTCGGCGTGGCAATCCGCCCTGACACGGCCGAGGTCTGGAACGAGCAGGTGCGCTTCTTCCGCATCGAGCGCAATCAAGCGCAGGCCAGCGGGCCGAACCCGTCGCTGGAGGGTTCGCCCACGGTTCCGCTCGTGGGTTCGCTGGTTGGTCATTTCTACCTTGACCTCTACGCACGCGCTGGCAAGCGCCCCGGCGCCTGGATGGACGATGTCTGCGGCCGGTGGGCCCGGCCCGAGGGTCGGCTGCAAACGCCGGTCGCCCAGCTGGTCTGCAACTTCGCCGCCCCGGTCGGCGACAAGCCGGCGCTGCTCTCGCACGACGATGTCCTGACGCTGTTCCACGAGTTCGGCCATGGCCTGCACCACATGCTCACGCGGGTCGACGACATCGGCGTGTCCGGCATCTCCGGGGTGGAGTGGGACGCGGTCGAGCTGCCCAGCCAGTTCATGGAGAATTTCTGCTGGGAATGGGAGGTTCTCAAGCACATGACCGCCCATGTCGACACCGGCGAGGCATTGCCCCGCGCGTTGTTCGACAAGATGCTCGCCGCCAAGAATTTCCAGAGCGGGCTGCAGACGCTGCGCCAGGTGGAGTTCTCGCTGTTCGACATGCGCATCCATGCCCGCAGCGAGGCCCCAGGCGATACGCCAGCCGGGCCGTCCGCCGCCGGCTGGATCCAGCAGGTGCTCGACGGCGTGCGCCGTGAGGTCTCGGTCATGCCTCCTCCCGCCTTCAACCGCTTCCAGCACAGCTTCTCGCACATCTTTGCGGGCGGCTATGCGGCCGGCTACTACAGCTACAAATGGGCCGAGGTGCTGAGCGCCGATGCCTATGCCGCGTTCGAGGAAGAGGGCGTGTTCAATCCCGAGGTCGGCCGGCGCTACCGCGAGAGCATCCTGGAGGCGGGGGGCAGCCGCCCGGCGATGGAGAGCTTCAAGGCCTTCCGTGGCCGCGAGCCCCGCATCGATGCCCTCCTGCGCCACCAGGGCATGGCAGGATAGGGCCCAGGCCTTGACCCTCACCGTACCCGAACCCGCCCATGAGCCGCTACACCTTGAAAGGCGCCCTGCTGACCGCCGCGCTGGCGACCAGTCCCCTGCTGCAGGCGCAGTACAAGGTCGTTGAACCGGACGGCCGCGTCACCTACACCGATCGGCCGGCGCCCGCCGCACCCGCGCAGGCCCTGCGGCTGGGCGGCATCTCGCCCCCCGCATCGGTCGATGTGCTGCCCTTCGAGCTGCGCCAGCCGGCAGCGCGCTTCCCGGTCACTCTCTACACCACCCTCCCCTGCGCCTCCTGCGACCTGGCCCGCAGCTTCCTGCGCCAGCGCGGCATCCCCTTCACCGAGAAATCGGTCACGACGCCCGCCGATGACCTGGTGTGGGGACCGCTGGGCCTGGGCAACGACCTGCCGGTGGTGCGTATCGGTCAGCAGGTCCTGCGCGGCTTCCAGAAGAACCAATGGGCGACCGACCTCGACCTGGCCGGCTACCCAGCCACCTCGCGATTGCCGGGCAGCTACCGCGCCTGGGAGGCCACGCCGCTGGCGGGTGTGGCGCCGCCGGCACCTCCTGCAGCCGACAGCGCTGCGGCCACCTCGGGCTCAGGCAACCCCAGGGCGCCCAGCCCTGCGCCGCCCTCGGCGGCACCGAGCGGTTTCCGGTTCTGAGCTGAAGAGGGCCGGCGAACGGCCGGGTACACCGCCCCTCAGAACCTCAGCGTCTGCACCCCCTGGGGTGTGCCCAGCAGACACAGGTTGGCCTTGTGGCGGGCGAAGACGCCCACGGTCACGACGCCCGGCCACTGATTGACCTCGGTCTCGAAGGCCAGGGGGTCGGTGATCGAGAGGCCGTGCACATCCAGGATCTCCTGTCCGTTGTCGGTGAGCACGCCGGCGCGCAGCCTTGCCGATCCACCCCATTGCGCAAAACGCCGCGAGATCTGCGCGGCGGCCATCGGCACCACCTCGACCGGCAACGGAAAGCGCCCGAGCACCTCCACCCGCTTGGACGCGTCGGCGATGCAGATGAAGCGATCGGCGAGGTCGGCGACGATCTTCTCGCGGGTGAGTGCGGCGCCGCCGCCCTTGATCATGAAGCCACGGCCGTCGATCTCGTCGGCCCCATCGATGTAGACCGGCAGCCGCTCCACCTCGTCGGCATCGAACACGCGGATGCCCCAGGCCGCGAGCCGCTCGCTGCTCTGGACCGAGCTCGACACCGCGCCGCGGATGCGGTCACGGATGCCCCCCAGGGCGTCGATGAAGCAGTTCACCGTGGAGCCGGTGCCCACCCCGACGATGGCGCCCTCGGGCACATGCTCGAGAGCCGCCTGCGCAACGAGCGCCTTGAGTTCGTCCTGGTTCATGCCGCTGATTATCGAGCTCTGCCCCGGGCTGGCAGCGCTCTGGGAGAATCTGGCCATGGCCCTCGTCCCCTACGCCCTGACCCGCCCCTTCCTGTTCGGCCTCGATGCCGAGCACGCCCATGAGCTGACGCTGGGGTCGATCGCAGCCCTGCAGAACACGCCGCTGCAATGCCTGTGGCAGCAGGCGCGGGTCGACGATCCGGTGGTGCTGGCGGGGCTCCGCTTTCCCAACCGCGTCGGACTGGCCGCCGGGCTGGACAAGAACGGCCGCTGCATCGACGGCCTGGGTGCCATGGGCTTCGGCTTCATCGAAGTCGGCACCGTCACGCCGCGGGCCCAGCCCGGCAACCCGCGTCCGCGCGTCTTCAGGCTGCCCGAGGCCGAGGCGTTGATCAACCGGCTGGGTTTCAACAACGACGGCCTGGACGCCTTCCTCTCCAACGTAAGGCGCGCCCGGTTCAGGGGCACGGGCGGCATCCTCGGGCTGAACATCGGCAAGAACGCCGCCACGCCCATCGAGCGGGCGGTGGACGACTACCTGGT
This sequence comes from uncultured Methylibium sp., assembly GCA_903889735.1. Classification (GTDB taxonomy): domain Bacteria; phylum Pseudomonadota; class Gammaproteobacteria; order Burkholderiales; family Burkholderiaceae_C; genus Methylibium. The sequence continues at coordinate 7,308 of CAISYQ010000481.1, read as the reverse complement.
CGGCCTCTCTGGCGTCTACCCGCAGGCCGACTACGTGACCGTCAACATCTCCAGCCCCAACACCCAGAACCTGCGCAGCCTGCAGAGCGATGAGGCCCTGGACGCACTCCTCGGCGCGCTGCAGGAGCGCCGCCAGCAACTGATCACCGCGCACCGTCGCAGCGTGCCGATGTTCGTCAAGATCGCCCCCGACCTGGACGAGTCGCAGATCGGCGTGATCGCCGCCACGCTACAGAAGAACGGCATCGACGGCGTGATCGCCACGAACACCACCGTGGCGCGTGACGCGGTGCAGGGTCTGCCCCACGCGACCGAGATCGGCGGGCTGAGCGGCCGACCGCTTGCCGCGGCGAGCAACCGGGTGATCGGGCTGTTGCGCGCCGCGCTCGGCACCGCTTTCCCCATCATCGGGGTGGGGGGCGTGATGAGCGGCGCGGATGCACGCGCCAAGCGCGAAGCCGGGGCGGATCTGGTGCAGATCTACACCGGGCTGATCTACCGCGGGCCCGAGCTGGTCCCGGAGCTGGCCCAGGCGCTGCGCCGCTGAGCCCTGCCGGCCCGAACGCCTGCGGCTGACCGCCCTCGCCCACCCCAGCCGCCCGCTTCCGCTGCACATCTTCCCCGCCCCTCGCTGACCGCGATGCCCACCGACCCATTCATCGCTACGTTGACCCACACCCTGCTCTGGGCGGGGTTCGGTATCGGCATCCTTTTCGGGGTCACCGCGCAGCTCACGCGCTTCTGCACCATGGGCGCGATCGCCGACTGGGTGAATTTCGCGGATGCGACCCGCCTGCGGATGTGGGCCTGGGCGGTGCTGGTGGCCGTGCTCGGCACCCAGTCGCTGATCGCCTTCGGTGGCCTGGATCTGGACGCCTCCCTCTACGCGAGCCGGCGCATCGCCCTGGTCTCGCTGTCGGTCGGCGGGCTGTTGTTCGGCGCCGGGATGGTGCTGGCCTCGGGCTGCCCCTCGCGCGCGCTGGTCAGGGCCGGGGCGGGTAACCTGAAGGCCCTGGTGGTGCTGCTGGTGGTCGGGCTGGCGGCCCAGATGACCCTGCGCGGCGCGCTGGCGGCCCCTAGGGTGGACGGCCTGGATGCCTTCGCCGTCCTGCTGCAAGGCCCGCAGGACCTGCCAAGCTGGCTGTCGCGTGCCAGTGACCTGGCCCCAGGCTGGGTGCGCGCCGGCCTCTGCGCGGCCCTCGCGGTACCCCTGCTGGTCTGGCTGGCGCGCAGCGCGGAATTCAGGCGGCCCGGTCCCCTGATCGGCGGCGCCCTCATTGGCGCCTTGGTGATCCTGGCATGGTGGGTGAGCGGCTCGGTCGGCTTCCTGCCCGAACACCCCGAGACCCTGGAGCCGGCCTGGCTCGCGACCGGCTCGCGGCGGCCGGAAGCCCTGAGCTTCGTGGCACCGACCGCCTCGCTGCTGAACCTGCTCACGCTCTGGTCCGACCGCGGCACGCGGCTGGACTTCGGCACGGCCACGCTGCTGGGCACGCTGGCTGGGGCGATGCTGGTCGCCTTGGCTCGCCGCGAATTCCGCTGGGAAGGCTTCGGCGGCCCGCGCGACCTGGCCCAGCACCTGATCGGTGCCCTGCTGATGGGCGTGGGCGGCGTCACGGCCCTGGGCTGCTCGGTCGGCCAGGGCCTGAGCGGCCTGTCGGTCCTCTCGGTCGGCTCGATGATCGCGGTCGCGGCCATCGCGGCCGGCGCTTGGCTGGCCTTGCGCTACCAGACCTGGGTCATCGACCGCAGCTGAAGCGCCCCCAGCGGGCATGCCAATCGCGCAGCGTCCCGAGGTCGGGCCGTGCGCCCGAGGCCAGCTGCAGACCAGAGGCCGGGACCGCGAGGTGCAGGAGGTCCTCGCAGACCGCCAGCGCATCCTTGAACTCCTCAGAGGCGAAGGGCAGGCTGCGCGTGACCAGCACGGGCAGGCCGGCGGCCCGCGCCGCGGCCACGCCGTTGGGCGAATCCTCGATCGCCAGCGCCTCTGCGGCTGCCAGGCCCAGCCTCTGCAGACAGAGCTGGTAGGCCTGGGGATGGGGCTTCTTGATCGGCGCATCCTCGGCGCAAACCACCGCCGCGAAGCGACCCTCCCAGCCCGCCCCCAGGTGGGCGCCGAGCAGGGCCTCGACATTGGCGCGCGAGGTGGTGGTGGCGATCGCCTGGCGCAGCCCCGCCGACTCGGCCTCCGCCAGCAGCGCCTTCACGCCGGGTCGCAGGGCGATGCGGGCCTCGGCCACCAGCTGCGCATAGCGGCGGTTCTTCTCGGCGTGCAGCGTGCGCGCCAGCTGCTCGCGCTCGTCGGCTCCTGGGGGCGCATCGGGGCGGCTGGCCATGTCGTGCAGCAGGCGCTCCCGGCCACCGGTGACGGCCAGCAGTTCCACGTAGCGCGGCTCGCTCCAGCGCCAGGGCAGGCGCTGGGCGGCAAAGGCGGCGTTGAAGGCGACGCGGTGACCATCGATCTCGGTCTCGGCGAGCGTGCCATCGACGTCCCAGATCAGGGCTTGCAGCATGGGCCGTCAATCCGGGCGAGCGGCACAGGAAGCATCGATGCTGACCGAGACCGAGCGGGGCGGGGAGACCGCGAAGATCCCGGCGTGGACCGAGGTTCGGTTGTCAGCCCGCCGCCGTCGAGTCGCCGGCCAGGGCCCAGTCGGCCACCGCCGGCAGGCTGGCGAACAGCCGGTCCGGCGTCGATTGCTCGATGGGCACGCCAGCGTTGTAACCATAGGGCACGGCCCAGGCGGCGACCCCGGCGCTGCGCGCGGTCTGGACGTCGATCGAGGAGTCCCCCAGGTGGGCGGCCTGGGCCGCGGTCACGCCGCAGCCTTGCAGCAGCCCGGCGATCACCCGGGGGTCGGGCTTCTTGTAGGGCAGCGTGTCGCCGCCGATCAAGGTGGGGAACCAGCGCGCCAGGCCGGTGGCTGCCAGCACACGCTCGGCGTGGCGCTGCTCCTTGTTGGTGACGCAGGCGAGCTGCACGCCGGCCGACCGCAACCGCTCCAGCGCGTCCTCGCAGCCCGGATAGGGCCGGCCCAGCTGACCGGCCGTCACGGCGTAGTGGTGGTCGAACTGGGCGAACACCGTCTCGAAAGGCAGCCGTTCCTGCAAGCCGGGCTGCTCGGCATAGAGCCGCTGCATCAAGCGGCTCATCAGCTCGTGGGTGCCCTTGCCGATCAGAAGGGTGATCTCGTCCTGCGGGCGGCGCACCAGGGCGAAATCGTCGAAGGTCAGGTGCACCGACTCGGCGATCTCGGCGGCGGTGTCGACCAGGGTGCCGTCGAGATCGAAGCTGACCAATCGGTACTTCAGGGCGCGGTCCTTCAGGGGGGTGATGGATGTTCCCATGGTGGCCTCAGCGCATCTGCGCCCGTCGGATGTCCATGAGCCGCATGATCATCGGCGTGAGGATCAGCTGCATCGCCAGATCCATCTTGCCCCCAGGGACGACGATGGTGTTGGCGCGACTCATGAAGGAGTCGCCGATCATGGACAGCAGGTAGGGAAAGTCGATGCCGCGCGGGTTCTTGAAGCGGATCACGGTCAGGCTCTCGCCAGCGGTGGGGATGTCGCGGGCGATGAAGGGGTTGCTGGTATCGACCACCGGCACCCGCTGGAAATTGATGTCGGTCTCACCGAACTGCGGCACGATGTAGTGCACGTAGTCGTGCATGCGCCGCAGGATGGTGTCGGACACGGCAGCGGTCGAGTAGCCGCGCTCGCGGGTGTCGCGGTGGATCTTCTGGATCCACTCCAGGTTGATGATGGGCACCACACCGATCTTGAGGTCGGCGTGGCGCACCAGGTCGACGTCCTCGGTCTTGACGCAGCCGTGCAGACCTTCATAGAACAGGCAGTCGGTGTCGGCCGCCGTGTCGACCCAGGGCGTGAAAGTGCCAGGGACCTGCTTGAAGGGCGCGGCCTCCTCGTCGCTGTGCAGGTAGTAGCGCAGCTTGCAGCGACCGCTCTCGCCGTAGGCGCGGAACTGCTGTTCGAGCATGCCCCATTCGTTGGTGTCAGGCCCGAAGTGGCTCACATGCGTGCCCTCGCGGTCGCCGGCGGCGATGCGCTCCTTCATCTCCTTGCGCTCGTAGCGGTGGAAGGCGTCGCCCTCGATCACCGCAGCGGCGATGCCCTCGCGGCGGAAGATGTTCTCGAAGACGCGCTTGACGGTGGTCGTGCCGGCGCCGCTGGAGCCGGTGACGGCGATGATGGGGTGTTTGCGGGACATGTCTCAGGCTCCGGTGGAGGGCTGGGGATCAGGCATTGGGCTGGATGAAGAGCGACCGGGTCTTGAAGAGCTGCCTCGAGACGTTCTCGCTCGGGTCCTCGTGGTAGGCCACAAGGCGCGCCACCTCGTCGCGAGAGCCCAGCATGACCGGCACCTTCTGGTGCAGGGAATCGGGCACCAGGTCGAGCAGCGGCGCGGTGCCGGTGCTGCCCGAGGCGCCGGCCTGCTCCATCAGCCAGGCCATGGGCGCGGCCTCGTACATCAGCCGCAGCCGACCCGGCTTGTAGGGCTGCTTGGTGTCGCGCGGGTAGAGAAAGACCCCGCCCCGGCTGAAGATGCGGTGCACCTCGGCCACCAGGCTCGCCACCCAGCGCATGTTGAAGTCCAGCGCCCGTGGGCCGCTCTCGCCGGCTAGGCACTCGGCCACGTAGCGCTGCACCGGCTTCTCCCAGTGGCGCTGGTTGGAGGCGTTGATCGCGAATTCGGTGGTGGCCGCGGGCACCTGCACCGACTCGCGGGTCAGGACCCAGCGGCCGCTGCCGGAGCGGTCGTCCGGGTCCAGCGTGAACATGTGGACGCCGTCGCCCAGGCTCAACACCAGCATCGTGGCCGGGCCATAGACCGCATAACCCGCCGCCACCTGACGCCGCCCCGGCTGCATGAAGGCCGCCGCGCTGGCGGGCGTGCCGCGAAAGAGGTGGGGCAGCACCGAGAAGATGGTGCCGAAGGAGATGTTGGCCTCGATGTTGGACGAACCGTCGAGCGGGTCGAACACCGCCAGGTAAGGACCGGCGCTGCCATGCTCTTCGGAGACCGTCACGTCGGCTTGCTCCTCGCTGGCCCAGGCGGCGATGTGCGGGCACTCGGCCATCGCCCGGGAGAGGCATTGGTCGGACAACACGTCGAGCATCTTCTGCACCTCGCCCTGCGAGTTGCTGGCGCCGGCCACGCCGTGCAACCCGGCGATCGCGCCGCGCGCGCAACTGCGCGAGATCTCGGCGCAGCCGCCGGCGATGCGCAGGATCACGTCGGCCAGCGCCGCGGGGTGCCCGGCCAGCCACTGACTCAGGTCGGTCTGGCTCATGATGAAGCCTCCTCGTCGGTCTTGGGGTGGAACAGCCGGCTCGCGAGGATGTCGACCGCGGTGATGGTGGTCAGGTCCTCGCGGGTGAGGACCCGGTCGCGCTCGGCGAACAGGCGCGAGGCCTGGCGCAGGCGGGCGCGGTCGAGGGCGTTGCGCACGCTGCGCGCATTGGCGAAATGCGGTTGCTGCAGGCGCAGTGCCAGGTACTGCTTGAAGGCCTCCTCGGCCTCCGCATTGAACCGGTAGCTCACCGCCGTCAGCATGCGGTCGGCGATCCCCATCAGCTCGTCCCCGGCGTAGTCGGGAAAGTCGATGTGGTGGGCGATGCGCGAGCTCATGCCCGGGTTGGACTTGAAGAAGGTGTCCATCCGGTCCTTGTAGCCGGCCAGGATCACGACCAGGTCGTCGCGCTGGTTCTCCATGACCTGCATCAGGATCTCGATGGCCTCCTGCCCGTAGTCGCGCTCGTTCTCGGGGCGGTAGAGGTAGTAGGCCTCGTCGATGAAGAGCACGCCGCCCATGGCCTTCTTCAGCACCTCCTTGGTCTTGGGCGCCGTGTGACCGATGTACTGGCCCACCAGGTCATCGCGCGTGACGCTCACCACATGGCCCTTGCGGACATAGCCCAGCCGGTGGAGGATCTCGGCCATGCGCAGGGCCACCGTGGTCTTGCCCGTGCCCGGGTTGCCGCTGAAGCACATGTGCAGCGACGGCGACTGCGACGCCAGCCCCAGGCCGGCGCGCAGCTTGTCGATCACCAGCAGGGCGGCGATGTCGCGGATCCGGGCCTTCACCGGCGCCAGGCCGATGAGGTCGCGGTCCAGTTCGTCGAGCACCGCCTCCACATGGCTCTCGGCCAGCACCTCGGCGACGGTGCGCGCCGAAGAGGCGGTCGCTGCAGCGGGCAGCACCGCGGTGGCCGCAGCCGCCGGCGCGGCCACCTGCACCGCCCCGGGGATGGAATACATCGGCTGGCTCATCGCAGTGCCCCGGGATCAGCGGTTGCCGTAGCGCTCGGCTTCCGGCGCGTCGGTGGCATAGCTGTGCACGGTGTAGCGGATCGTGCGGCCATTGACCTCCTGGCGCGTGAGCGCGAAGCCCGGCTCGACCGGAGGCCGGTTGACGATGAAGCTCATCGCGATGCTCTCCACGCCGCGCGTGGAATCGAAAGCCATCAGGCGGATGTAGTGGCCCGGGAAGGTCTTGCGGCAGGCATTGAGCTCCATCAGCACGCCGGCGGCGTCCTTCAGGTCGAACATCGGGTTGCCGTACATCTCCCAGTAGGTGTTGCGCGGGTGCGGGTCATCGGTGTACTCGATGCTCCACGCATAGCCCTTGCCCAGGCCGTAGTCGATCTGCATCGAGATCTCGGCGTCGGTCAGGTCGGGGAGGAAGCTGAACTGGCCCTGGGTCAGTCGGCCGGTCGGGTTGGTCATCATGGCAGTGGCTCCTTGAAGGGGTTCAGGCAACGGACGGCGAAACCGCGAAGTCGGAGGTGTCGGTCGAGGCGTAGTTGAAGCTGATGTCGCCCCAGGTGTCGAGCGCCTGCTTGAGCGGCGAGCAGGTCTGCGCGGCGGCGCGCAGGATCTCCGGGCCCTCGTTCTTGATGTCGCGGCCCTCGTTGCGGGCCTTGACGATGCACTCGAGCGCCACGCGGTTGGCCACCGCCCCCGCCTGGATGCCGGCCGGGTGGCCGATCGTGCCGCCGCCGAACTGCAGGATCACGTCGTCGCCGAAGAGGTCGATCAGCTGGTGCATCTGGCCGGCGTGGATGCCGCCCGAGGCCACCGGCATGACCTTCTTCATGTCGCACCAGTCCTGGTCGAAGAAGAGGCCGCGCGGCAGGTCCTGCTTCGTGTAGCTGTCGCGGCAGACGTTGTAGTAGCCCTGCACGGTCATGGGGTCACCTTCCAGCTTGCCCACGGCGGTGCCGGTGTGCAGGTGGTCGACGCCGGCCAGGCGCAGCCACTTGGCCATCACGCGGAAGCTCACG
>CAISYQ010000480.1 GCA_903889735.1 uncultured Methylibium sp. | reverse complement strand
GCTCCGAATCCGCCACCACCTGCTCGACCAGCGCCGCCGGTATGCGGATCAAGCCGTCGCGGTCGCCGACCAGATAGTCGCCCGGTGCAATGTCGACCTCGCCGATGCGGATCTCGACCTGGGTCGCGTCCGGCAGCCAGTGGCCGACCACGTCGCGCGGCGTGAAGCCACGCCCCCAGGACTGGAAGCCGATGTCGAGCAGGAAGTTGGCATCGCGTATGAAGCCGTCCACCACGCAGCCGCGGACACCCTTGTTGCGCAGGGTCTCTGCCGACAGTTCGCCCATGTGCGCGACCACGCGGTCGTTGGGCTGCGAGGTCCAGATCGAGCCGGCCGGCGCCTGCGACAGCAGCCCGGTCCAGGCCAGCAGGGTCTGGTGCGCGTCGACGCCTTTCTCGACCTTGCCACGGATGGTGAACGCCGGGCCGGCCAGCGCTCGCTCGGGCATCAAAGGGCGAAGCTCAGGTGGCAGCGTGAAGTCGCGCAGCCCCATGGCACGCATGATGTCGTGCACCACGCCGGTGTAGCAGCTCTCCAGGCGTTGAGTCAGGCTGTCTGAGGCTGGATCGGGATTCTGATGGGCAGGCATGCGGGTCCTTTCGCGGTGAAGCTCTTGTAGGTGAGGATGAATTCCTGGTGGCCGAGCCCCTCGGACTGGCTGGGCTCGCCGCGCGCCACGCGCAGAACAAGGTCGAAGATCTTCTCGCCGACTTCGTCGAGAGTGGCTTCTGCGCGAAGGATGCGGCCTGCGTTGACGTCCATGTCGTCGGCGAGCCTTTCGTAGGTGTCTGGATTGGCGCACACCTTGATGACCGGACTGATGGCCGAACCGACGACCGACCCGCGGCCGGTGGTAAACAAGGTCAGGTGGGCGCCGCAGCTGATCAGTTCGACGATCTCCGCATTGTCCGAGATGTTCGGAAAGCCGAAACGCACCTCGCCGTCGGGCACCATGTCTAGCAGGTACAGCCCGCCAGTGGGCGCGAGGTCGCCGGGCTTGAGGATGCCCTGGATCACCGACGCGCCGCTCTTGGCATAGGCGCCAAGCGACTTCTCCTCCTGCGTCGTCAGTCCGCCGTCGGCATTGCCCGGTGCAAAGCTGCCGTGCCCGAGCACCGTGTAGTAGCGCGCCGCCTTGGCCACGCAGCGCGCTATCTCTTGGCCGAGCTCCGGCGTCGCGGCGCGCTGCTGCATATGCCGTTCGCAGCCCACCAGTTCGCCTGTCTCCTCGAAGATGCAGGTCGCACCGCGTTCGATCAGCGCATCGAAGGCGCGACCGACGGCCGGGTTGGCGGTGATGCCACTGGTGCCGTCCGAGCCGCCGCACACGGTGCCGATCACGAGTTCGTGCACGCCCATGGGAACGCGTGGCGTGTCGGCGATCGCCTCCAGCGCCAGGCGCACCCATTGTTCGCCCTGCGCGATGGTGCTGCGTGTGCCGCCAGTCTGCTGGATCGTCAGCGTATGGACCGGCCGGCCGGACGCATGCACCAGTTCTTCCAGCCCCTGCTTGTCAAAGCTCTCGCAGCCGAGCGAGACCAGCAGCACGGCACCGACGTTGGGGTGGGTGGTCAGCTGACGCATGACCTTTTCCGCGTAATCGTTCGGGAAACAACCGGGAAAACCGACCAGGTGCACTGGCTGGTGGCGAAAGGCGGCCGTGATTTCGCGCGCCACATGGTGCGCGCACTCAACCAGGTAGGCCACTACCACCAGGTTGCGGATTCCCTTACGGCCATCGCCGCGCAGGTAGCCGCTCAGTTGTGCAGCGGTCGGTTCGCTCATGCCAAATCCTCGGGTATATGGGTACCGACCACAAAGCGCCCTCCGTCGGCAAGCGTATAGGTCGGCAGGTAGTCGCTCTTCAGGTTGTGCAGGTGCAAATGCTCGCCGGGCGACACTTCGCGCGTGACCGAACCGATGACGGCGCCAAGGCGTAGCACCTTTTCGCCGCTACGCAGCGCCTGCCGCGCGATCTTGTGGCCCAGCGCCACGTCCTGCGCCAAGGTGATCTCGCCGCGATCGAGTCTCATACGTGTGCCGGCCGCAAGCGGCGTGCAGGCGATCAGGCAATTGTCCTGCGGGTGCAACAGCAACACGCGCCGGTCTAGACCGATCTCGCCCGGCGCTTCGGGGGTCGCTGCCGCCGGATTCATGGGGCGCACCCGGCCGGTTGCGGGCAGCATAGCGCGCGCGAAACTTCGGCTGCACCGCTACGAAGGATCTCGCGCACCCCGTCCACCGAGGGTCCTCGCTGAACACTCCGGTCTTCCAGGTAGGGAATGACCAGCGCGCCCGCGCAGCCGCCATTGCGGTCCCACAGCGGATCGCCGATGTCGGTGACGCCGCGGCGGCGTTCCCCACGACTTGCATCGTCAGCGCCGCCCGCGGCACGAAGCCGTCGTGCGGAAACACAATCAAGACGGGGCCGAGCACCTGCGTCGCGCCGCACCCCGGGTGCAGGAGCATCCGGCGCGCATGGGTGGCAGCCGGAAAATTGGCGTCGGCCAGCGCCATCTCGTCGCCATGGCCCATGCTGGCCAGTGCATGGAGCAGGTCGGGAGACAACAACGGGGAAAGGCCCTTTAGCATGTGCACGATCTCTTGTCATGCTGACATGTTAGTTCTACTATCACTGCCGTGTCAAGCGTCATTTTCATCCCCTGCCCCTAGTGCAACTTCCTATGAGTCCGACCGTATTCGTGGCGGTGCAACCGTTGCCGGCAGGCCTGCTGCGCCCGCTGCGCGAAGCCACCGACTAGCGGGAGGCGGCCGCAGGCCTGGCCCGGCAACTGGCGCAGGACGGGCACCTGCTGCTGCGCGATGTGCTGGCACGCGAGCAGATGCTGGTGGCGCGGCACGATGTGCTGGAGCGGCTCGCGGCGGTGGGGGGAGATCGCCGAACCGGTCGCGCACGCCCTGGCCACCGGAACCAGCCGCCGGGCCTAGCTGCGCCCGGACCTGGACCGGTTCTGGCGTGGCGTGTGCGAGTCGCCGCGCCTGAGCGCCGTGAGCCACGGCTCGGCGCTGGCCGCCCTCTCGGCCGCCGTGCTGGGCGGGCGGAGCGAGGCCTTTGATTTCCTGTGGCTGCGCACCATGGTGCAGGCGCGCGCGAGCCCGCTGCATATGGACCACGTGTACATGAACCGCGGCACATCGCGCCTCGTGACTGCCTAGATCCCGCTTGGGGATGTGCCGCTGGCGGCCGGGCCCTCGGTCGTGGTGGGAGGCTCGAGCCATTCCGAAGACGTGCTGGCGCGCTACTGCGGTGTGGACGTGGACCGCGATGGCCTGCCCGGATCGTTCCCAGAGGATGCGGTGGCCTTCGCGCGCAGCCGCGGCACCCGATTCCTGAGCACGGACTTTATGGCCGGCGTCGTGCTGCTGATGGGCATGTTCACGCTGCACGGCTCGTGCGACATCCGCCTGGGTGGTGGCCGCGTACGCCTGTCGTGCGACGTGCCTTGGCAGCGCGCCGGTGAACCGCGCGACGGGCGCTGGTTTGGCGCGCCGCCAGCGGGCCACGGCAACCTGAGCTACGGCGGCCTCAAAGGAGCGCGGCCGCTGGGTGCACCCTACCTCGCGCGCTGAGCCGTGAGGATAGGATTTCCAAACGCCCTTTTCTTTCCCCACGGTACCCCGCACTCGGCGGCGTGGGCCGAATCACAGCGCCCGACGCGCTTGAATCTGTCTTTGGACGCAGGCTGAGATCTGCTGGCGAGCTGTCGGGCGTTGATGGCCCAGCCAAAATGCCTCTCACCCTGGCTCCGTCTACGGGGTTATCCCTTACCTTCGGGCCCCTTCCATCGGTCCCGAAAACTCTCGGGCGCAGCCGACCTCAGCGGCCCTGGTCGCCGGTGCTGAATGCCGGCCCTTCACCGGTGGTGCCTAACAGAACGGCGCCGTCGCACCCCGCATCGAGCATGCACCTAACGCGGCAGATGGCCCGCACGCTGCCGACCTGGCCGTCGGCCATGACCGGTATGAGGAGCGCCGGCCGCAGGCCATGAATGTTATTGTGCAAGGTGTTTCCTTTTGCCGTTCTTTGCGGAGGGTATGGATGATGTGGATCGTCGTTGCGGCAGCACTGCCGGCGCGACCCACTCGGCCTGCACCTGTTCCAGCGACACCGAAAGGACCCGGTCGCGGGCACTGCGGACATGCGCCAGCAGCAGCTCGGTCGCGGCTTGCGCGTCGCGTTCGCGCAGCGCGGTGATGAATTGCAGATGCTCCTGCATCGAGGGAATCAGGCGCGCCGGCGTGATCACGCTGTGCTCGAGCTTGATCAGGTGCACGCGCAGGCTGTTGACCCGGTAGATATCGGGCACGATCGCGATGCCCAGGGCATCCACCATGCGATCGTGCAGACCCCAGTCCAGTGCCTGCGCATAGTCGAGCACGCCGGCGAAGACACGCTCCGCGCTGGCTCAGCGCAGGATGTCGCGGTGGCTGGCCGCTATCGCTTCACGTTCCCCCACGCTGGCCGAGCGCACGCTATGCAGGATGGCCTCGCGCTCGATGATGCTGCGGACCTGAAACGCGTTGCGGACGAGCTTGAGGTCCACATGGGCGATCTGCAAACCCCGTTGCGGCACGGTCTTGATCAGGCCGCCGGCCTCCAGGCGCGGGATCATCTCGCGCACGGCACCCAG
>CAISYQ010000479.1 GCA_903889735.1 uncultured Methylibium sp. | reverse complement strand
GCGCGGTCATGGTGCTGTTCCTCTTCGTCGTGATGATGCTCGACGACAACACCGACACCCTCAGGCACGGCGCGCGCCGCCACCTGCCGGTGGCGCGGGTGATCGGCGCGGTGGTCGCCGTCGCGATGTCCATCGTGCTGCTGCGGGGCTTTCGCGGCTCCGTCGTGCCCGCCACCACCCCCGAGGCGCTGCAGCTCGGCAATACCAAGCTGGTCGGCATCGAGATCTACACGCATTACCTCTATCCGCTACAGATCGCGGCGGTGCTGCTGCTGGTGGCGATCATCGCCGCCATCGCGTTGACGCTGCGCAAGCGCAAGGATTCGCGTTACCTGGACCCCGCCGCGCAGATCGCCGTGAAGCGCGCCGACCGCGTGCGGATCGTCCAGATGAAGGCCGAGGTGGCCCCGCCGCCCGCGGCGCCGCAGGATGGAGGAACCGCCTGATGCTGACCCTGGGCCACTACCTCTCGCTGGGGGCGATCCTGTTCGCGCTCTCGGTGATCGGCATCTTCCTGAATCGCAAGAACCTGATCGTGCTCCTGATGGCGATCGAGCTCATGCTGCTGGCGGTGAACCTGAACTTCATCGCCTTCTCCCACTACCTGGGTGACATGGCCGGGCAGGTGTTCGTCTTCTTCATCCTCACCGTGGCTGCGGCCGAATCTGCCATCGGTCTGGCGATCCTGGTGGTGCTGTTCCGCAACCGCTCCACGATCAACGTCGACGAACTCGACACCCTGAAGGGCTGATCCAACGCCGGGCGACCCCGCCGGCCGCGAGAACAAGAACATGGCAGAGCTTTCACAATCGATGCTGATCGCCGTACCGCTGGCTCCGCTGGTGGGTGCGGTGGTGTCCGGCTTGTTCGGCCAGGCGATCGGTCGGCGTGGTGCGCACACCCTCACGGTGCTGGGCGTGCTGGTCGCCTTCGTCCTGTCGGTGCAGACGCTGCTGGCGGTCATGGAGGGTGCCCGCTTCAACGCCACCATCTACGAATGGCTGACGCTCGGCAGCCTCAAGATGGAGGTGGGCTTTCTCGTCGATGGGCTCACCGCGATGATGATGTGCGTGGTGACCTTCGTGTCGCTGATGGTGCACATCTACACCATCGGCTACATGGCCGAGGACCCGGGCTACCAGCGCTTCTTCTCCTACATCTCGCTCTTCACCTTCAGCATGCTGATGCTGGTGATGAGCAACAACATGCTGCAGCTCTTCTTTGGCTGGGAGGCGGTGGGGCTGGTGTCCTACCTGCTGATCGGTTTCTGGTTCAAGAAGCCGAGCGCGGTTTTCGCCAACATGAAGGCCTTCCTGGTCAACCGGGTCGGCGACTTCGGCTTCATCCTCGGCATCGGCCTGCTGCTGGCCTACGGAGGCTCGCTCAACTACGCCGAGCTGTTCGCCAAGGCGCCGGAACTGGCCCAGATCGGGTTTCCGGGTACCGACTGGATGCTGATCACCGTGGCCTGCATCTGCCTCTTCATCGGCGCGATGGGCAAGAGCGCGCAGTTCCCTCTGCATGTCTGGCTGCCGGATTCCATGGAAGGTCCGACGCCGATCTCGGCGCTGATCCATGCCGCAACCATGGTCACGGCCGGCATCTTCATGGTGGCCCGCATGTCGCCGCTGTTCGAGCTGTCGGACACGGCGCTGTCCTTCGTCATGGTGATCGGCGCGATCACGGCGCTCTTCATGGGCTTCCTCGGCATCATCCAGAACGACATCAAGCGCGTGGTGGCCTATTCCACGCTG
>CAISYQ010000478.1 GCA_903889735.1 uncultured Methylibium sp. | reverse complement strand
GGCCGCCGGCTACGAGGGCATGACCATCGACCGCGCCGCGCAGATCTTCGAGCAGATGAGCACCCAGGAGGCCTTCGCCGAGTTCCTGACGCTGCCGCTCTACGAAGAGCTCTGAGGCGGCACGGGGCGGATGCGCTGCATCCGCCCGCCCCCTCCCCATCCCCAGCACATGGCCGCACGGCCGACCGGAGACCGCCATGAGAGCCTCACGCCCGATGAACCACGGCTCCTGCCGGTTGCTCTGTGCCTGCCTGATGGTCGGTCTGGCCGGCGGTGCGACCGCGCAGACGCCGTCTTCGGGCGGCGCACCGGCGGGCGCACCGGGCAGCGGCATCCAGAAGCAGCATGGCGACCCCGGCACCCGGGTGCAGGACGACTTCTTCCGCCATGCCAACGGCACCTGGCTGAAGGACACGCCCATCCCCGCCGACCGCTCGCGCATCGGCTCCTTCGAGACCATCGCCGACGACACCCGGGCCCAGCTGCGCACGCTGATCGAGGACGCCGCGGCGAGCGGCCGTGACGGCCCGGCCCGCCGCATCGGCGACCTCTATGCGAGCTTCATGGACGAGGCCACGCTGGACAAGCTCGGCGCCCGGCCGCTGGCCACCGAGCTGGCCCGCATCGATGCGGTCACCGAGAAGCGCGAGCTGCTGCCGCTGTTTGCGCGCTTCACCCGCATCGGCATCGCCGGGCCGGTGGGCATCTACATCGGCCAGGACGCGCGCAACACCACCCGCTACGTGCCGATGCTGACCCAGGGCGGCCTGGGTCTGCCCGACCGCGACTACTACCTGAAAGAGGACGACGCCAAGTTCAAGGACGTGCGCGCCAAGTACCAATCCCACCTCGCGCGCCTGCTGACGCTGGCCGGCGGCCAGGGCGCCGACAGCGATGCCGCGGCCATCCTGGCCCTGGAAAAGGAGCTGGCGCGGGTGCAGTGGACCCGCGTCGAGAACCGCGACCCGGTCAAGCGCTACAACCGCACCGATGTCGGCGCGCTGCCCGCCGTGGCCCCGCAGATTGACTGGCCGGCCTTCCTGGCCGAGGCCGGGCTGGCGGGCCGCACACCCGACGTCATCATCAGCCAGCCGAGCTTCTTCGCGGGACTGGGGCAACTGCTCGACGCCACGCCCCTGGCCACCTGGAAGGCCTATGCGCGGGCCCGGCTGCTCGGCGCCTACGCGCCCTTCCTGGGCCGCGATTTCGTCGAGGAACGCTTCGGCTTCGCCGGCACCGTGCTGCGCGGCACACCGCAGAACCTGCCGCGCTGGGAGCGCGGCGTGGCCGTGGTGGAGGAGTCGCTCGGCGAGGAGGTCGGCCAGCTCTACGTGGCGCGCCATTTCCCGCCCACGAGCAAGGCGCGCATGGAGCAGTTGGTGGCCCACCTGATGACCGCCTACCGCCAGAGCATCGACGGCCTGACCTGGATGGGCCCCGAGACCCGCCGCGAAGCCCAGGCCAAGCTCGCGGCCTTCTCGCTCAAGATCGGCTACCCCCGCCGCTGGATCGACTACGCCAGCGTGGCCATCCGCCGCGACGACCTGGTCGGCAACGTGCAGCGCGCGCGCGAGTTCGACTACGCGCACGACATCGCCAAGCTCGGCCAGCCGATCGACCGCGAGGAATGGGGCATGACGCCCCAGACGGTGAACGCGTACTACAGCCCGACGATGAACGAGATCGTGTTCCCCGCCGCCATCCTGCAGCCGCCCTTCTTCACCGCCGCAGCCGACGACGCGGTCAATTTCGGCGGCATCGGCGCCGTGATCGGCCACGAGATCAGCCATGGCTTCGACGACCAGGGCAGCCAGTACGACGCCAAGGGCAACCTGCGCAACTGGTGGACGGCCGACGACCGCGCCCGCTTCGCCGAGAAGACCCGGGTGCTGGTGGAGCAGTACGGCCGCTTCGAACCGGTCAAGGGCTACCCGGTCAACGGCCGCCAGACCCTGGGCGAGAACATCGCCGACAACGCGGGCCTGGCCATCGCCTACAAGGCCTGGCGGCTGTCGCTCGGCGGCAAGGAAGCCCCGGTCATCGACGGCCTGACGGGCGAGCAGCGCTTCTATTACGGCTTCGCCCAGATCTGGCGCGGCAAATACCGCGAGGAGCGCATGATCGAGCAGGTCAAGGCCGGCGTGCATTCGCCGCCGGAATTCCGCGCCAACGGCACCGTGCGCAACCAGCCCGGCTTCCACGACACCTTCGGCGTGCAGCCGGGCGACGCGATGTACCTGCCGCCCGAGGAGCGGGTGACGATCTGGTGACGCCACGGGTGTCGCGAACGGTGAGGGCTCATCGGCGAGACCCGGACGCACCCCATGAAAGGCGCTGAGCCCGCAAGCCACTCGCCAGACCTCGATCCCCCCAAGCCATGACGCCCACCGACGCCCCGCTCAACCGCCCTGCCAGCGAGCTGCCCGCGAACTGCGAGGTGCTGGTGGTTGGCGCCGGGCCGGCCGGCAGCGCGGCGGCGCGCTCGCTGGCGCAGGCCGGTCTGGACGTGGTGCTGGTCGACCAACAGGCCTTCCCCCGCGACAAGGTCTGCGGCGACGGCCTGATCCCCGACACCCACCGGGCACTGGAACGCCTGGGC
>CAISYQ010000477.1 GCA_903889735.1 uncultured Methylibium sp. | reverse complement strand
GGGGGGCAGGGGCGTGACCCCTGCAGCCCGGTGATCGCCTTTCAGGCGATGTGGCCCGGCTCCAGGGGTGGGGCTAAGGCGCCCCCACCGCGAGCACCACATTGCCGATGACCCGGCCCTGCTCAACCAGCTCATGCGCCTCGGCGATCTGCGCCAGCGGCAGGCGTGCGGCGATCGGGTGGACCAGGTCGCCGGCCGCGAGGAAGCGCTCCAGTGCCGCCACCGCGAGCGCCCGGTCGGTATCCGACAGGTTGTAGACGATGAAGAGCCGGATGCGCGGGTTGCGGGCCGCGAGCGCAAAGAAGGGCAGCGAGAACTGCACCGCACCGCTGCCGTAGACCACCCATTCGCCACCGGGCTTGACGACCTGGATGTTCAGCGCCGCGTTGGCGACCACGTCGACCTCGATCACGCGGTCCACGCCCTGGCCGCCGGTGGCTTCCAGCACGCGTTCGGCCACGTTCTCGCGGCGGTAGTCGATCACGGTGTCGGCGCCTGCCGCACGGGCCAAGGCGGCCTTTTCGGGGCTGCTCACGGTGGTGAGGATCTGGGCCGCACCCAGCCGCCGCGCAAACTGCAGGGCGTAATGGCCCACGGCACCCGCACCGCCGGCGATCAGCACCGTCTTGCCGGCCACACCGCCGTCGACCTGCACCGCGTGCATCGCCGTCAGCGCCGGGATGCCGAAACAGGCCCCGGCCTCGCCGCTGACGCCCTCGGGCAGAGCCACGGCCTGCGCGGCGGGCAGGGTGATGAGCTCGGCCGCGGTGCCGGCCGGACGGCCCCAGGCGGCGTTCCACAGCCACACCCGCTCGCCCAGGCGCGCCGGGCTCACGCCCGGGCCCAGGGCATCGATCACGCCCGAGCCATCGCTGTGCGGCGTGACCCGCGGGAAGGGCATTACCGGGCTGCGCAGGCCGCCTCGGGCCTTGACGTCGGAGGGGTTCACGCCCGACCACTGCAGCCGCACGCGGACCTCGCCCGGGCCGGGTATGGGGTCGGGCAACGAGGCGAGTTGCAGGACCTCACGGGCCGGGCCGGTGCGTTCGTAGAAGGCGGCGAGCACGGGTTGAATCTCGGTGCGGTGTGGAGGAGGGTGCCGGTTTGGCACGCCGTCTTGCACATCGGGCAAGGCAGGCCGGTCGCGCGTTGGGCCAGCCTGCCTCGAAGGGCAGTGCGGCGGTGATGCCTGGGCGGCGTTTGGCCTGCCCCCGGTTACTGGGCGGTCCAGCCGCCGTCCATGCTCCAGGCCGCACCCTTGACGTTGTTGGCGGCCGGCGAGCACAGGAAGACCGCCAGCTCGCCGAGCTGCTCGGGCGTGGTGAACTGCAGCGAGGGCTGTTTTTCGCCCAGCAGATCGAGCTCGGCGCGGGTGACCTCGATGCCTTCCAGTGCGGCGCGGGCATCGATCTGCTTCTGCACCAGCGGCGTCAGCACCCAGCCGGGACAGATGGCGTTGACGGTGATGCCGGTGGTGGCCGTTTCCAGCGCCACCGACTTGGTGAAACCCACCAGCCCGTGCTTGGCCGCCACATAGGCCGACTTCGCGGCCGAGGCCACCAGACCGTGGGAGGAGGCGATGTTGAGCACACGGCCCCAGTTGCGCTCGCGCATGTGCGGCATCGCCAGGCGGGTGGTGTGGAAGGCGGAGCTGAGGTTGATGGCGATGACCGCGTCCCACTTCTCGGGCGGGAAATCCTCGACCCGCGCCACATGCTGGATGCCGGCGTTGTTCACCAGGATGTCGACGCCGCCGAAGTCGGTCTGGGCGTAGCCCATCAGCGCAGCAATCTCGGCCGGCTTGCTCATGTCGGCGCCGTGGTAGCCGACGCGGATGCCGTGGGCGTGCCCGGCGCTGCGCACGCGGGTCTTGGCATCGTCGGCGTCGCCGAAGCCGTTGAGGATGACATCGGCGCCGTCACGCGCCAGCGCGAGCGCGATGCCCAGGCCGATGCCGCTGGTGGAGCCGGTGACGAGGGCGGTCTTGCCTTTGAGCATGGGGAGTCCTGATCAGGTTGGTTAGCATCATTATCGAGGAGACCCGCAATGACCGACCCACACACCAACATGCAAACGCACACCCGCATGACCGAACCGAGGCAGGATGCCGTCCACTGCCTGGATGCCCAGGGCCTGCACCGCATGGCCTGGTGGGAGTGGGGCGAGCGTGACAACCCGCGGGTGCTGGTCTGCGTGCACGGCCTGACCCGCCAGGGGCGCGACTT
>CAISYQ010000476.1 GCA_903889735.1 uncultured Methylibium sp. | reverse complement strand
CGCGGCGCGCCCAGGGCCAGGCATTCGGCCAGCTCGATGTTGGCCGCGTAGTCGCTGGTCGGGCAGTAGACGATGGCGTCCTCGCCGGTGTCGGCGATCACCTGGAACTCGTGCGAGCGGTCGCCGCCGATGGCGCCGGTGTCGGCCGCCACCGCGCGGTAGACCAGCCCGAAGCGGTCGAAGATGCGCTTGTAGGCGGTGAACATGCCCTCGTAGCTGCGCCCGGCGGATTCGACGTCGCGGTCGAAGGAATAGGCGTCCTTCATCGTGAACTCGCGGCCGCGCATCAGCCCGAAGCGCGGCCGGCGCTCGTCCCGGAACTTGGTCTGGATGTGGTAGAAATTCTTGGGCAGTTGCCGGTAGCTGCGCAGCTCCTGGCGGGCGATGTCGGTGACCACCTCCTCGCTGGTGGGCTGGATCACGAAGTCGCGGTCATGCCGGTCCTTCACGCGCAGCAGCTCCGGCCCCATCTTGTCGAAGCGGCCGGTCTCGTGCCAGAGCTCGGCCGGCTGCACCACCGGCATCAGCAGCTCCACGGCTCCGGCTCGGTTCATCTCCTCGCGGATGATGTGTTCGATACGACGGATCACCCGCAGCCCCATCGGCATGTAGTTGTAGATGCCGGCGCCCAGCCGCTTGATCATCCCGGCGCGCATCATCAGCCGGTGGCTGACGACCTCGGCGTCGGCCGGGGCTTCCTTGAGGGTCGAGACGAAGAACTGTGAGGCTTTCATGCAGCGCCGTCGGGTCCCGAAAAAATCGTGTGGAGGGAGCACGGGGCGGGTGATGCGGCCCACTCCTGGGGCGGAGCGGGGTTGCATCGGGACACCCCGGTGCAATAATGAATTCAAGACTGAATTCGAGGTTTCATTATGCTCGACCGTGAAGGCTTCAGGCCCAACGTCGGCATCGTCCTGCTGAACCAGCGCAACCAGGTTTTCTGGGGCAAGCGCATACGCACCCACTCCTGGCAGTTTCCGCAGGGGGGTATCCAGTACGGTGAGACGCCTGAGCAGGCGATGTTCCGTGAGCTCCACGAAGAAGTGGGCTTGCTGCGTGAGCATGTGCGTGTGCTGGCGCGAACGCGCGACTGGCTGCGGTACGAGGTGCCCGACCACTTCATCCGCCGCGATGCCCGCGGCCACTACCGCGGCCAGAAGCAGATCTGGTTCTTGCTGCAGCTCACCGGGCGCGACAACGACATGAACCTGCGCGCCAGCGAGAAGCCGGAGTTCGATGCCTGGCGCTGGAACGAGTACTGGGTGCCGCTGGAGGTGGTGATCGACTTCAAGCGCGACGTCTACCAGATGGCGCTGACCGAGCTGTCGCGCTTCCTGCCGCGCGCGGCCCCGGTCAACCGCTACCTGCGCTCGGGCATGCGCGGGCCGCAGCGCCGCGAGGTCGAGGGCGGGCCGCAGGACCGCGCTGGGGTGGAATCCGCCGACGACGCACCGGTTGACCTGGCACCGGATCTTGTGTCGGACCCGCGACCGGAAGCGCCGCTGACCGCAGCGCCCGTCACATCCGGGCTGCCACAGGAGCGCGGCGAGCCCTGAAGCCCGGGGCGTCAGGCCGACCGCGTCGCGCGGCCGCCTTGTGACCCGGCCTGCGGCGCCCGCCATTGCCGTCCGGTTGTGCCGGTTCAGCCCAGCTTGCTGATCCGCACCGCCGTGACCTTGAAGCCCGGGATGTGGGCCACCGGATCGACGGCATCGCCGGTGAGCTTGTTGGCCGCGGCCTCCCAATAGGCGAAGGGCAGGAAGACCTGCCCAGGCTGCACGTCGGGGCTCACCCGCGCCCGCACCTGCACCTCGCCGTGGCGCGTGGACAGCCGCACGACCTCGCCGTCGCGCACGCCCAGCGTCAAGGCGTCCACCGGGTGCAGCGAGGCCAGCGCCTCGGGCGCGATCGCATCGAGCAGGCTGGCGTGGCGCGTCATGGCGCCGGTGTGCCAGTGCTCCAGCACGCGACCGGTCGTCAGCACGAAGGGGTAGTCGGCGTCGCGCGCCTCGACGCCCGGGCGGAATTGGGTGGGCACCAGGGTGGCGCGGCCGTCGGCGGTCGGGAAATGGTCGATGAAGACCACGCTCTCGCCGGGCGCGTCCTCGTGCAGCGCGGGCGTCACCACCGCGCCCTCGCGCACCAGCCGCGACCAGGGCACGCCGGTCAGCGGCTCCATCACGCTGCGCATCTCCTCATAGACCCGCGCGACCGGCGCTTCGGCGGCCGCATGGCCGTTGCCGTCGGCCGCCTGCCAATAGTCCCAGGCGGCGCCCAGGCGGCGTGCGACCTGCTCGATGACCCACAGGTCCTGGCGGGCCTCGCCGGGCGGTTTCAGGGCCGCGCGGCCGATCTGGATCAGGCGGTCGGTGTTGGTGTAGGTGCCCCACTTCTCGGCATGGGCCGAGGCCGGCAGGACCACGTCGGCCAGCACGGCGGTCTCGGTCAGGAAGATGTCCTGCACGACCAGGTGGTCCAGGCTCGCCAGCGACTGGCGGGCGTGGTTCAGGTCGGGGTCGCTCATCGCCGGGTTCTCGCCCTCGACGTAGAGCCCGCGGAT
>CAISYQ010000475.1 GCA_903889735.1 uncultured Methylibium sp. | reverse complement strand
GGCCGCCGGTCCCGGACGCCATGCCGCCGACTGACGGGTTCAGTGTCGAGATGAATGACGGGCTGAAGGTCTGGTTGAGGTGCTGTTCTGCCACTCGATCCGTCAGCCGCCCGCTCTGTCACCCCACGGGCTTGGGGCCCTCGGTCGCGGAGACCGGCTCCGGCGCCGCTTGATCCGGAGGTGATGGAGCAGGAGCGGCGGGATTTGCAGCAGCGGCGGCCAGCGCCGCATCGGCTTCGGCCTCGGCGGCCTGGCGGGCGCGCCTGCGCACCGGGGAGCCCAGCAGGTACATCACCAGCGACAAGGGGCCCACGCCGTACAGGAAGAAAGTGACCAAGGCGCCCAGCACCGAGCCATTGGCGTGGGTGGCTTCGGCCACCGCCATCATGAGCGCAACATAGATCCAGGCGATCGCGATGAGGTACATGGGGTCGGCGGTGAAGGAAATCGCTGAGGGCGGGAACGAACGATCGTTCAGTTCCACGCAAGGGTGGGCTGGATAATCCTACAGGTCAAGAAAAGTCCCGCAGGCTTCGCCGCAAGACCCCGCGATGCCGGCGCCTCCGATCGGCGGACATCGCGCCACGCCAGAGCTGGAAACCCATGAACCACCCCACCCCCGGCTGGCCCGCCTTCGGCGCCGCTCTCGACCCCTTGTCGTCCGCCCGCCAACTTGGCGAGGGCTGGGCACAGGCCATGCAGGAGATGAAGGGCATCCAGCTGGCCCCCGGGGCGCTGGCGCAGCTCCAGGCCGAGTACCTCCGCGAGGCCACCACCCTCTGGAACCAGACCGCGATGCAGTCGGTCTTCCAGGGGTCCGCTCAGACGCCCGCTCCAGCATCCACGCCGCCGGCCGCCCCGGGTGATCGCCGCTTCGCTTCCAAGGACTGGACCGCCTCGCCCGCGGCGGCCTACACGGCTGGCATGTACCTGCTCAACGCCCGCACCCTGCTGCAACTCGCCGACCAGGTGGAGGCCGACGAGAAGACCCGCCAGCGCATCCGCTTCGCGGTGCAGCAATGGGCCGACGCAGCCGCCCCGTCCAACTACCTGGCGCTCAACCCCGAGGCCCAGCGCAAGGCCTTGGAAACCAAGGGCGAGAGCATCGCCCAGGGCTTGAGGCAGCTCTGGCACGACATCCGCCAGGGCCATGTGTCCCAGACCGATGAGAGCCAGTTCGAGGTCGGCCGCAACGTGGCCACCACCGAGGGCGCGGTGGTGTTCGAGAACGAGCTGTTCCAGCTCATCGAATACAAGCCCACCACCGCGCAGGTGCATGAGCGGCCACTGCTGATCGTGCCGCCCTGTATCAACAAGTTCTACATCCTCGACCTCCAGCCCGACAACTCGCTGGTGCGCCACGCGGTCAGCCAGGGCCAGCGGGTCTTCCTGGTGAGCTGGGTCAACGCCGACGAGCGGCTCCAGGACAAGACCTGGGACGACTACATCGAGCAGGCCGTGATCTGCGCCATCCGCGAGGTGCAGGCGATCTCGCGCCAGCCGCAGATCAACGCGCTGGGCTTCTGCATCGGCGGCACATTGCTCTCCACGGCGCTGGCGGTGCTGGCGGCGCGCGGCGAGCAGCCGGCGGCCAGCCTCACGTTGCTGACGAGCTTCCTCGACTTCAGTGACACCGGCATCATCGATCTCTTCGTCGACGAGGCGGGCGTGCGCCTGCGCGAGGCCTCCATCGGCCAGGGCGGGTTGCTCAAGGGCCAGGAACTGGCCACGACCTTCAGCTTCCTGCGACCCAACGACCTGGTGTGGAACTACGTGGTCGGCAACTACCTGAAGGGCGAATCACCGCCGCCCTTCGACCTGCTTTACTGGAACTCCGACAGCACCAACCTGCCGGGCCCCATGTTCTGCTGGTACCTGCGCCACACCTACCTGGACAACGACCTGGCCACACCTGGCAAGGTCACGGTGTGCGGCGAGCCGGTGGACTTTCGGCGCATCCAGGCGCCGGTGTTCATCTACGCCTCCCGCGAGGACCACATCGTGCCCTGGCACAGCGCCTACCTCACGACCCAGATCCTGACCGGCAAGAAGCAGTTCGTGCTGGGGGCCTCGGGCCATATCGCCGGTGTCATCAACCCACCGGCCAAGAAAAAGCGCAGCCATTGGGTCAACAGCAAACTGCCCAAGACGGCCGACGCCTGGCTGGCGGGCGCGACCGAGCATCCCGGCAGCTGGTGGCCGCTGTGGTCCGACTGGCTCGCCTCGCACGGCGGCAAGCTCGTGAACGCGCCCAAGTCCTACGGCGACCGCACCCACAAGGCCATCGAGCCAGCCCCGGGTCGCTACGTGAAGGTCCGGGGCTGAGAGCGCGGCCCCACGAGCCGCCCAGACTGACCACCGACAACCCGGACCGAACCGGCCCCAGCACGGCCGTCCCCGTGGATCCGATTCCCAGAACAGACCGAGGAGACCCCATGAGCACCGACATCGTCATCGTCGCCGCCGCGCGCACCGCCGTCGGCAAGTTCGGCGGCACGCTGGCCAAGATCCCTGCGCCGGATCTGGGCGCGGCCGTGATCCAGGCGCTGCTGCAGCGCAGCGGGCTGGCGGCCGATCAGGTGAGCCAGGTGATCCTCGGCCAGGTGTTGACGGCCGGCAGCGGCCAGAACCCTGCGCGCCAGTCCACGCTGAAGGCGGGCCTGCCCCACGCCGTACCGGCCATGACGATCAACGTGGTCTGCGGCTCGGGCCTGAAGGCGGTGATGCTGGCTGCGCAGGCCATCCGCGACGGCGACGCCGACATCGTGGTGGCGGGCGGTCAGGAGAGCATGAGCCTCTCGCCCCATGTGCTGCTGGGTTCGCGCGATGGCCAGCGCATGGGCGACTGGAAGATGGCCGACACCATGATCACCGACGGCCTGTGGGACGTCTACAACCAGTACCACATGGGCATCACGGCCGAGAACGTGGCCCGCCAGTACGGCATCGGCCGCGAGCAGCAGGACGCCCTGGCGCTGGCCTCGCAGCAGAAGGCCGCCGCCGCCCAGGACGCCGGCCGCTTCAAGGACGAGATCGTGCCCTTCAGCATCGCGCAGAAGAAGGGCGATCCCATCGTCTTCGCCGCGGACGAGTTCCTCAACCGCAAGTCCAATGCCGAGGCCCTGGCCGGCCTGCGGCCCGCCTTCGACAAGACCGGCGGCGTGACCGCCGGCAATGCCTCGGGCCTGAACGACGGAGCCGCCGCGGTGCTGGTGATGAGCGCGGCGCGCGCGGCGCAGCTGGGCCTCCAGCCGCTGGCGCGCATCGCCTCCTACGCCACCTCCGGGCTCGACCCGGCGCTCATGGGCATGGGCCCGGTCTCGGCCAGCCGCAAGGCGCTGGAGCGCGCCGGCTGGCAGGCCGCCGACCTGGACCTGCTCGAGATCAACGAGGCCTTCGCGGCCCAGGCCTGTGCGGTCAATCAAGAGATGGGTTGGGACACGTCCAAGGTCAATGTCAATGGCGGCGCGATTGCGATCGGGCACCCGATCGGGGCCTCGGGCTGCCGCATCCTGGTGACGCTGCTGCACGAGATGCAGCGCCGCGACGCCAAGAAGGGCATCGCCTCACTGTGCATTGGCGGCGGGATGGGCGTGGCCCTCACCGTCGAGCGCTGAAACCGGACCGGGCCGGATCGACCGAATCAACAACAACTTCCACAAGCAAGGAGAACAGACCATGAGCCAGAAAATCGCCTACGTCACCGGGGGCATGGGTGGCATCGGAACCGCCATCTGCCAGAGGCTCCACAAAGGCGGCTTCAAGGTCATCGCCGGCTGCGGCCCGAGCCGTGACCACCGCAAGTGGATCGACGAGCAGGCCGCACTGGGCTATGCCTTCCACGTCTCCGTGGGCAACGTGGCCGACTGGGACTCGACGGTCGAGGCTTTCTCCAAGGCCGTGGCCGATCATGGTCCCATCGACGTGCTGGTCAACAACGCCGGCATCACCCGCGACCGCATGTTCCTGAAGATGACCCCCGAGGACTGGAAGGCCGTCATCGACACCAACCTCAACAGCATGTTCAACGTCACCAAGCAGGTGGTGCCGGGCATGGTCGAGAAGGGCTGGGGCCGCATCGTGCAGATCTCCTCGGTCAACGGCGAGAAGGGCCAGGCCGGCCAGACCAACTACTCGGCGGCCAAGGCCGGCATGCACGGCTTCACCATGGCACTGGCCCAGGAAATGGCCGCCAAGGGCGTGACGGTGAACACCGTGAGCCCGGGCTACATCGGCACCGAGATGGTCCGCGCCATCAAGCCCGAGGTGCTGGAGAAGATCGTGTCCACGATCCCGGTCAAGCGCCTGGGCACGCCCGATGAGATCGGCTCCATCGTCGCTTGGCTGGCGGGCGAGGATTCCGGCTTCACCACCGGCGCCGATTTCAGCTGCAACGGCGGCCTGCACATGGGCTGATGCCCGGCGGGCCTCGCCGCTACAGCCGGGCGGTATCCGGCGGGTACCTGAACCGGTACCTGGCGGATACCCGGGGCCCACCGGGGTCACGCTCGGCCTGCGCCCGGGCCGCAGCTGTGCCCCACATGGGCTCTCGGGCTCAACCGGGCTTGACCGGGCTCAACCGGGCTTGACCCGGCCACCAAGGGCCTCTCCCGTCCCCGGGTCAGTGCCTCGCACCCTCTTCGGCGGCAGCCAGGCGTTCCAAGGCGGCGCAGACCTCGGCAAAGCTCCCCCCGATCGCCGCCCGACGGCGGTCTTGGGGATCGAGGGTCATCCAGAATTTCCGCGCCACGCGGCGGGCGCCCTGGGCGGGTCCGTGGCCACTGGCTGCAGCCGAGACCCGAAACGGCGTCAGGGGCTGGGCGGCCTGGCGCAACGCCGAGGGCAGGGTGCGTGCCGGACGCACGGGCGGTCGACGGAACGTCATGGCCGCGACCGGGGCCGGGGCGTCGAAGGCGGTGTTCCACAGCCGCCGCAGCGGGTTCCACAAGAGCATGACCATCGCGAATCTCCTTGCACAGGAAGTTCGACAGGATTGGGGTTGGGAGACGCCTTCCGCGGGATGCCACGCCATATTGGCGCAGATGCCCGTCACCCGCGGAGCGCTGTGAAACTGTGGGGGTGCTTTGGGGGTCTTGGGGGCTGACCGATCGGCCTGGGCGAATGCCGCCTTGCAGACGCCTCAGCCCCTCCAGGCGCTTCCTACATCAGCATGGTGTTGCGGATCAGGCCAACCACCAGGCCTTCGAGCTCGAAGTGGCCGCTCTCGGGCGTGACCACCAAGGTCTGGAAGTCCGGGTTCTCGGGGACGAGCTCGATCGTGCCCCGCACGCGCCGAAAGCGCTTGACCGTGACCTCATCGCCCAGGCGCGCCACGACGATCTGCCCGGTCTTGGCCTCGCTGCCCTTGCGCACGGCCACCAGATCGCCGTCCAGGATGCCGGCGTCGCGCATGCTCATGCCGCGCACCTTGAGGAGGTAGTCGGGCCGCTGCGGGAACATGCTGGCCTCGACCACATAGCTCTGGTCGATGTGCTCCTGCGCCAGGATGGGGCTGCCGGCGGCCACCCGCCCCACCAAGGGCAGCACCAGTTGCGACAGGCTGGGCAGCGGCAGGCTGAACTGCCGGTTGCGCTGGGCGTTCAGCGAGCGCAATGTGTCAGACTGCAGACGGATGCCGCGGGAGGTGCCACCCACCAGCTCGATCACGCCCTTGCGTGCGAGGGCCTGCAGGTGGTCTTCGGCAGCGTTGGCCGAGCGAAATCCGAGCTCGGCGGCGATCTCGGCGCGGGTGGGGGGCGACCCGGTTCGCTCGATCGCGCTCTGGATCAGCTCCAGGATCTGCTGCTGGCGGGCGGTGAGTTTGGGCGCGTCTTCCAAGCGATGCTCCGGTGGCGTCTGAGGAACTGAAGTTTTATCCAGTCACTGTAGTTTCATCCAGTTTTCCAGGAAATGCAAACTTCTTCGGTGGACCCCTCGGGTCTGGTGGTGATCCTTGCCACAGGCGGGACCATCGCCGGCACGGCCGCGTCGTC
>CAISYQ010000474.1 GCA_903889735.1 uncultured Methylibium sp. | reverse complement strand
TCCAGGTGCAACTCGGCCACGCGCTTGTAGTCGCGCCGGAAGAAGGCGATGAAGTTCTGCGCGAGGTAGTCCTTGTCGTTCTCGGTCAGCGTGCCGATGATCCCGAAGTCCAGCGCGATGTAGCGGCCGAAGGTGGCCGCCTCCAAGCTGACCTGGATGTTGCCGGGGTGCATGTCGGCATGGAAGAAGCCGTCGCGGAACACCTGGGTGAAGAAGATGGTCACGCCGTCACGCGCCAGCTGCCTGAAGTCCACCCCGGCCTCGCGCAGCCGCTCCACCTGGCTGATCGGCACGCCCTTCATGCGCTCCATGACGATGACGCCCGGCGTGCAGTAGTCCCACACCATCTCGGGAATCAGCACCAGGTTGAGGCCGCTCATGTTGCGGCGCAACTGGGCCGCGTTGGCGGCCTCGCGCACCAGGTCGAGCTCGTCATGCAGGTAGTTGTCGAATTCCGCCACCACCGCGCGGGGCTTGAGCCGCCGGCCGTCGGGCGAGGCGCGCTCGATCCAGGCGGCCAGACGCCGCAGCAAGGCCAGGTCGTCGTCGATCACGGCCAGCATGCCAGGGCGCAGCACCTTGACCGCCACCTCGCGCCCATTCTTCAGGACCGCGAAGTGCACCTGCGCGATCGAGGCGCTGGCCACGGGCTCGCGCTCGAAGCTCGCGAACACCTCGCTGATCGGCCGACCGAAGGCCTGCTCCACCAACTGGGCCGCCACGGCGGCGGGAAAGGGCGGCACGCTGTCCTGCAACTTGGCAAGCTCGTCGGCCAGGTCGGTCGGCAGCAGGTCGCGGCGGGTCGACAGCACCTGACCGAACTTCACGAAGATGGGCCCCAGCCGCTCCAGCGCCAGGCGCAGCCGCTCGCCCCGCGGGGCGTCGAGACCGCGCCCGAAGGAGACGATGCGCCCCAGCCTCCTGAGCCAGCGGTGCTCGAAGCTGGACAGCAGCAGCTCGTCGAGTCCGAAGCGCAGGACGGTCAGGGCGATGAAGCCCAGACGCAGCAGGTTCCTCATCGCGAGGGCTGGGGCGGGGCCGCCCCGCCCCAGGCCCCGGCGGCGGACTGCACCGCCCCCGCGCCCTGTCGCAGCGATTGAAGCAAGGACGTCGCCACCCGCACCAGTTCATGCGCCGGCCCGGGCCCGACGACACGCGCCAGGTCACCTGCCACATCCCAGCGCAGGTGCTCGCCCAGCCAGGCGAGGTCGGCGGCGAACTGCGCGTCACCCTCGACCGTCACCGCCGGGCGCTGGCCCGCAATCCACTGCGCGACCAGGCGGTGCGGCGCTGGCAGGTCGATGCGCACCCGCAACTCGGCGTCGGCCACGCTGGCTTCTTGGGCCCCCGCGGCCGGGTCGCTTTCTTCGAACAGACCGGCGGGCGTGACCCGCAGACACAAGCCGGGCGGCTGGGGCCAGGGTCCGGGCTCAGCCTGCAGATCGACCTCCACCCGGCGTCCCGCATGGCGCCGCAGCCGCTCCAGCGCCGCGGGCTCCGCCGCCACCACATGGTTCAACAGCAGCAGGAGCCGGGCGCGAGCCGCCGGCAGCAACAGGGATGAAAGAGAGGCCAACACGGCGGAAATTGTAGGCGGGCGCCTGCAGACAAGAGGGCGGCAAGACGCAGACCCGGCGGAGACCGAAGGGCAGACAAGCGGCGAGCGCAGCGCGGACAAACGGCAGGCGTGCTATTGATGTCAGGTCCGACGCCCCCTTGCGAAACCGCAAGCGGCGCGCCACACCCCCTGAACAGAATGCCTGTGGGTGCCGGGCCGATGCACCCAAAGCCCGACGCCCATGTCAGAAGACCACACCCTCAAACCCACTTTCTACAGCGCCCCGCCCTCGGTCACCTCCTTCGTGGCGGCCGTGCTGGAGCCGGCGATCGCGGCCGGCTGTCTGCTGGGCTTCACGGCTTGGGAGGAGGGGGCGGTCTCCCGACCGACCCTGGCACTGTGCCTGCTGGTGTTTGCGCTGACCTTTCCCGGGCGCGACCGCTTTCGGCACGACGGACTGGCGGCAGCGGTGGACATCGTGCTGTCCTGGTCGAGCCTGCTGGCGGTCCTGCTGGTCTGCGGCTATGCCACCGACAGCCTGCGACTTTTTCAAGGCGACACGCTGCTGGCCTGGGCCCTGGTGACGCCGGTGCCACAGTGGCTGGCGGTGACCGCGGGTCGGATCAAGTTGCGGCGCCGCACCCGCAGATCCGCCCCCCTCCCCTCGGCCATCGTGGTCGGTGCGGGTCCGCTGGGATTGAAGGTGGCACGTGCGCTCGCCGGGCGGTTCGACCAACCGGTGGCCGTGGCCGGCTACTTCGACGACCGCGGCGACGAGCGCGGCGCGCCCGAGGCCTTGCTGCGCTGCCTGGGCTCGCTCGAGGACGTGGCGCCCTACGTGAGCGCGCATGGTGTGAAGGAGGTCTACATCACGCTGCCCCTCGGGTCGCAGCCTCGCATCCTGCAGCTGCTCGAGTCGGTGCAGGGCACCACGGCCTCGCTGTTCTTCGTGCCCGATGTCTTTGGCATCAGCATCATCCAGGGTCGCTTGCAGGACCTGGGCGGCCTGCCGGTCGTGGGCATCTGCGAGACCCCCTTCACCGGCACCAACGAGCTCGCCAAGCGCCTCTCCGACCTGGTGCTGGCCAGCCTCATCCTCGTGCTGATCGCGCCGCTGCTGCTGCTGATCGCGATCGCCGTCAAGCTCGACTCGCCAGGACCAGCCCTCTTCAAGCAGCGCCGCAACGGCCTGGACGGCGAAGAGATCATCGTCTACAAATTCCGCTCTATGCGCACGCAGGAAGACGGCGCATCGGTCGTGCAGGCCACGCGAAGCGATCCGCGCGTGACCCGCCTGGGCGCCTTCCTGCGCAGGACCTCGCTGGACGAGCTCCCCCAGTTCTTCAACGTGCTGCAGGGTCGCATGAGCGTCGTCGGGCCGCGACCCCACGCCGTGGCCCACAACGCGATGTACCGCGAGCTGATCAAGGCCTACATGGTGCGCCACAAGGTCCGCCCCGGCATCACCGGCTGGGCCCAGGTCAACGGCCTGCGCGGTGAGACCGAGACCGTGGAGAAGATGCGCGCCCGCGTCGAGTACGACCTCGAGTACCTGCGCAACTGGTCGGTCGCGCTGGACCTGCAGATCATCGTCCGCACCGTGAGGTTGGTGCTGTTCGATCGCCAGGCCTATTGAGGTCGGGCTGCCCCATTGGCCCATCCACCCCCCTGCAAAACCCAAGAGGAATTCGCCATGAAACCGGGACGACCACCGCTGCACCTCGCCGCCGCCACACTGGGTCTCGCCAGCGCCGGCTGCGTCCTGGCTGAGGCCAATCCCTACTACCTGGGCGTCGCGCAGTCGTTCAGCCGCGAATCCAACCTGTTCCGCGTGCCCTCCGGACAGCCGCAGGCGGACGACAGCCTGTCCACGACCTCGCTCCTGGCCGGGATCGACCAGCCCTTCGGCCGCCAGCGCTTCGTCGCCAACGCCACCCTGCGCCACACGCGCTTTCGCGACAACGAGCAGCTCGACAACAACGGCTACGCGCTCGCGACACGCCTGGACTGGGAAACGGGTGAACGGCTGGCCGGTCAGCTGGGCGCCACCCGCAACCGCAGCCTGGCGCGCTTCGGGGCAGAAGACGGGCCGGCCCTGACGACCCGCAACGACGAGACCAGCCAAGAGCTCGTGGCCCGGATCCGCTATGGACTCGCCTCCCAACTGCGGCTGGAGGCGGCCCTCAGCCACCAGACGCTCGACTACTCGGCCCGGGAATATGCCTACCTGAACCTGCGTCAGGACAGCGTCCGAACAGGTCTGCAGTACCGGCCCAGCGGGCTGCTGACCGTGGGAGGGGCACTGCGCTACACCAGGGGTCGCTTCCCATCGGCGATCGAGCCGACACCCGGGGTGTTCCAGACCGACCGCTTCGATCGCCGGGACGTCGATCTCGATGCCCAGTGGACGCCGACCGGGCAGAGCACGCTGCGCCTGCGCTTGAGCCACACCCGGGAGACCCACGACGAGGTCGCATCGAGAGACCTCTCCGGCCTCACCGGGGCGCTGAGCTGGGACTACCGCCCGACCGGCAAGCTGCGTTTCACGACCGAGGTGATCCGCGACACAGGCGCCGCCTCGGCCTTCAGCCAGTTGGTGCCGGGCACCGACGTCCGCATCGGCGACAACAGCCAGCTGTCCAACACGCTCGCGCTCAAGGCCTTCTACGAGGCCACGGCCAAGATCCGCGTCGAGGCGGGTGTGCGGCTCGTCAAGCGGGACCTGGTCGACGCCTTCGCGCTGCCTTCGGGATCGGTGTCGACGAACGAGGGCAGCGACCGCTCGCGCGAACTCCGACTGGCTGCCAGCTATGCGCCAGCCCGCCAATGGCTCGCCGGCTGCAGCATCGCCCGGGAGCGGCGCACCGCCTCCTCCTCGGTGTCCTACCCCTACAGCGCCAATGCGGTGAGCTGCTCGCTGCAGTTCAAGCTGCAGTAGCCAGCCGCTTGGGCCCTCCCGCACACGCGCTGCGCCGTGGACTCCGCCATCAACTCCACAGCCACCCTGCCCCATGACCGACTGCGGCCCGCCGACACACCGCGCTGAACGCCACGGTCAGGCCCAGGAGGATCGGGGCTTCGTGGTCACCTTCGAGGCCTGCCCCGCGATGACCGACCTGGCCGCGCAGTGGCAAGCCCTGGAGCGGGAGGCCGCGCCCTCCTTCTTCACCACCTGGAGCTGGATCGGCGGCTGGCTGCAGCGGCTGGAGCCGCACCATCGGCCCCGCCTGCTGCGCGCCACCCGCCACGGACAGTTGGCGGGCCTGGCCATCCTCGTTCCCGCCATCAGCCGGCGTCTGAAGCTCTGGCCCTCGCGGTCCCTGCACCTCCACACAACCGCCGACCGGCGCCACGACGACATCGCCATCGAGCACAACGGCCTGCTGCTGAGCCAGGCCGACGCGCCCGGGATCGCGGCGGCCATGCTCGAGCATTTGTGCGAGGCGACGCATCGCTGGCAGCAGCTCCTCTTGCCGGGCCTCTCGGTCATGCCGCCCTTCCCGGCGCAGCTGCCGGCCCGGCTGATCGCCCGGCAGGAGGCGGGCGATGCCTACCGCGTGGACCTGGCGGCGCTGCGAGAGGGAGGCGGCGACTACCTCGCCCGCCTGAGCCGCAACACGCGCTCGCAGATCCGCCGCAGCATCAAGGCCTACGGGGCACTGGGGCCGGTCCGGGTAACGGCCGCCTCGGACCTCCCCGAGGCTCTGCACTTTCTGGACCGCCTGAAATTCCACCACCAGAAGACCTGGGAGTCCCGCGGCGCTGCCGGGGCCTTCGCGAACCCGCTGTTCGAAGCCTTCCACCGGCAGCTGATCGCCCGCGGATTTGCGGCGTGTGAGGTCCAGCTGCTGAGGGTGGCCGCCGCCGACCACGACATCGGCTACCTCTACAACCTGGTCCACCAAGGACGCGTGAGCTGCTACCAGTCTGGTTTTCACTACGACTTGATCCCGGGCAACCACCACCCTGGGCTGGCGGTGCACGCCTTGGCCATCCAGCACTGCACCGATCTCGGCATGGACCATTACGATTTCCTGGCCGGCTCCGAGCGCTACAAGCAGCAGCTCGCCACCGACCGCTACCCGATGGTCGACCTGTCGCTCCACCGCCCCTGCCTGTCGCTGAGGCTGGAGGAGGCTTGGCGCGGCTTGAAGCGGTCGCTGCGCCCGGTGCCCTCCCCAGGGAGCGGGAAGGCCCTGTCGCTGGAAGACACACCGGCCTGAAAGGCGTCGTCCACAGTCTCTGCGCATTTGCTCCGTAACGTCCTTCCATCCCGTCGCCGGGCAACAAAGGAAGGACATCCATGGATCTCGGACATCTGGGTCGGTCGGTCACGCAGCGGGTCGGGGTGGCCATAGGGGCAGCGGCCTGGGCGCTCGGCCTGTCGGCTTGCGGCGGCGGGAGCGGCACCGCGACCGTCGCCGTGGCGGTCGCCCCGCCAGAGGCTGCGCTCAGCACGGCGACCCGGCTTTCGGTGGGCGACCTGATGTTCAACGACACCAGCTTGTCGGTCAGCGGCCAGCAGGCCTGTGCCAGCTGCCATGCCAAACCGACGGGACATGCCGATCCGGCCGGCACAGTCTTGCCCTTGGGTGGCCCGACCATGGATGTTCAGGGCTTTCGCAGCAGCCCGAGCCTTCGCTATCTCTTGGCCAACACGCCCTTCCGCTTCGCCCCTGATGGCAAGGCCTTCGGGGGCTTCACCTGGGATGGCCGCGCCGAGAGCCTGCAGGCGCAGGCCGCAGGGCCCCTGCTTGCCGCCAACGAGATGGCCAACCCTGCCATCGCCGACGTCGCTGCCAAGGTGAGGCGAGCCAGCTATTACGCCGATTTCGCGCGGCTCTACAACCTCACGGCCACGGCCACCGACCAGGAGGTGTTCGACGCCACCACGCTGGCGCTGGCGACGTACCAGATCGAAGACCCGGACTACCTGCTCTTCAACAGCAAGTTCGACCAGGTGCTGGATGGCAAAGCCACCTTGACGGAGCAGGAGGCCCGCGGCCTGCAGATCTTCAATGATCCGGCCCAGGGCAACTGTGCGAGCTGCCATGTCAGCCGGGTCGAAGCCGACGGCAGCCGCCCGCTGTTCACCGACTTCAGCTATGCCGCTCTCGGCGTGCCCCGCAACCCGGCCATCCAGGCCAATGCCGATCCGGCCTTCTTCGACATGGGCCTGTGCGGCCCGAAACGCACCGACCTCGCCAACCGCCTCGACCTGTGCGGCCAGTTCAAGGTGCCCACGCTGCGCAACATCGCGCTGACGGCGCCCTATTTCCACAACGCCTCCGTCGCAACCCTCGAGGAGGCCGTGAGCTTCTACGCCACCCGCGATATCAACCCGGCGCGCTGGTACCCCGTCGTCAACGGCCAGCCCGACCTGTTCAACGACCTGCCGCTGGCGCTGCGCAGCCAGGTGATCCAAACCCGCCCCTTCGGCCTGGCGCCCGGTGCGCAGCCGCGGCTCAGCGCCCAGGACGTCAGTGATCTCACGGCCTTCCTGCAAACACTGAGCGATGACATCGCCGCCCCCGCAGCGAGCCCCCGGGTCACGCCTTGAGTGGCCGAGTACGGATCGCACCCTGAAACCTCACCCCACGGACCGGCTGCTCGAGAGCAGGTGGGTCCGCCGCGGGTTCAGGACTGGGCTTCGACCACCCACTCGAAGCGGTAGCCCACCCCATAGACGCTGTGGATGCAGGGCTGCAGCGGCAGCAGCTCGGCGAGCTTGCGGCGCAGGTTCTTCACGTGGCTGTCGATCGCCCGGTCGAAGGCTTCGCTCTGGGCGCCGCGCGCATGGTCCAGCAGCTGCGAGCGGGTCAGGATCACCCCAGGCCGGTGCAGCAAGGCCTTCAGCAGGCGGAACTCCGTGTCCGTCAGGTCCAGCGGGACCCATTGCCGCGACGCGGTGCGGACGGTGATGCGCCG
>CAISYQ010000473.1 GCA_903889735.1 uncultured Methylibium sp. | reverse complement strand
GGCAGTGAGGGGTGGCAGCGGGTATGTCAGCGAGAGGTGGCGGCGACAGGCACCAGCGGTTGCGCAGGCGCGTGGGTTTGCAGAGGTCGCGTCAACGCCCTCAGGTCGCACCGGTAACAGCGCCCGGTCGCGCCGGGGCAGGCCCCCCGGGCCCCCGGGTGGTGCGGGCGATGAAGCCCGCTTCGAGCGTCGGCTGTCCGAGGGCAGCAGTCACCTCGGCGGGGGTGCCATCGGCCACCAGCCGGCCCTGGTGCAGCACCACCACGCGGTCGGCCTGCTCGGCCTCCTCGACCAGATGGGTCGCCCACAGCACGGCCACGCCGCGCTCGCGGACATCGGTGTTGAGGGCCGCCAGCAGGTCGTGGCGGGATTTCGGGTCCAGACCCACGGTGGCCTCGTCCATCAGCAGGACCTGGGGGTGGTGCAGGCTGGCGCGCACGAGCTCGACCTTGCGCCGGTTCCCGCCCGACAACTCCCGGACCTTGCGGTTCAAGTCAGCCTCGACCCCCAGCCGGGCGCAGCCGGAGGCGATGCGCTCCAGCGCCACGCGCCGCGGCAGACCCTGCAGGTCGGCCTGGAAGAGCAGGTTGCGTTGTATCGAGAGGTCGAGGTCCAGGGCCATCTGCTGGAACACCACGCCGATGTGGCGCAGCGCGCCGGCCGCGTCATGGCGCAGCGAATGCCCGGCCACCTCGACCTCGCCCTCGTCGGCGGCGAAGAGTCCCGTCAGCACCTGGAACAGGGTCGACTTGCCGGCGCCGTTCGGGCCGAGCAGCGCGGTGAACTCGCCCCCCCGCAGCTCGAGATCCAGCGCCTTGAGCGCCTCGCGCTCGCCATAGCGCTTGGTCAGTCCGCGGACCTTCAGCATCGGTTCAGACATGGTCACCAGGTCACAGAGGGCGCCGTCGGCAGGGCCGGTTCAGCGTCAGGGGCACGAGCGGTCAGCCCGCACCTTCGGGAGCCGCGAACTCTACCTCGCCCGAATCAGGGGCCACCAGTGCGCGGGAATTGGCATCGGTTCGGAACAGCATGCCACCACCCTGGGCCGCCCCGGGCACGAAGCGCAGCGGCTGAGGGGTCGACAGCCCGGCCGCTTGGTCTGCGGCGGTGATGGCCGCGTCGATCCGGTGGCGGTCCGGGCTCTTGGGGCAGACCGGGTCGGTGGCCTCGGCGCTGCCGGTCACCAGAAAGGCCTGGCAGCGACACCCGCCGAAATCCTTGGGGTGCTCATCGCAGGAGAGGCAGGTCTCGCTCATCCAGCCGGTGCCGCGGTAGCGGTTGAAGGCGTCGCTGTCGCGCCAGATGCTGGCGATGCTGTGCTCGGTGACCTTGGGGAAGTCGAAGCCCGGCAGCATGCGCGCGCTGTGGCAAGGCAGGGCCACGCCGTCCGGGGCGATGACCATGAAGACGGCGCCCCAGCCCGCCATGCAGGGCTTGACCTTGGCGTCGTAGTAATCGGGCGAGACCCACAGGATCTTCATGCGGCCGGCCAGGCGGGCACGGTGGCTGTCGACCACCTCCTCGGCGGCGATCAGTTCGGCATGCGAGGGCATCAGCGCGGCCCGGTTGTGCCAGGCCCAGCCGTAGTACTGGGTGTTGGCCAGCTCCAGGAACTCGGCCCCCATGCGCTCGGCCATCTCGATGATGCGCCCCACATGCGGCAGGTTGTAGCGGTGCATCACGCAGTTCAGCACCATGGGGTAGCCCTGCGCCTTGATGATCGCGGCGACCTTGTTCTTGTGGTCGAAGGTGCGGGTGGACGACAGGAAATCGTTGAGCTCCTTGGTCGAGTCCTGGAAGCTCAGCTGGATGTGGTCGAGTCCGGCCTCCTTCAGGGACGCGGCGCGCTTCTCGGTCAGGCCGATGCCGGAGGTGATGAGGTTGATGTAGAAGCCGAGCTTGCGGGCCTCGGCCACCAGCAGCTCGAGGTCGTCGCGCAGCAGCGGCTCGCCGCCTGAGAGTCCCAACTGCACCGCGCCCATGGCGCGCGCCTCGCGGAACACCCGCAGCCAGTCCTCGGTGGAGAGCTCGGCCGAGTGCGCGGCGTAGTCGGTGGGGTTGGAGCAAAACACGCAGTGCAGCGGGCAGCGGTAGGTCAGCTCGGCCAGCAGCCACATCGGGGCGCCCGGCGTGGGGCGCGACAGCGCGGCCGCGCCGGCCGGCGCGGTCTGCAGCATGTCGAGGGTCTGGGCTTCGGTGGGGGCGTTCATGGCGGTGTGGCGGGTTGCGGGGGTTGGGCAATGCGCGGTCACACGATCCAGCCGCGCGCCAAGGCGTCGGCCAGGAAATCGCCGACATCGCCCCGCAGGCCCGGCTGGTTGAAGGCCTGCTCGAGGTCAGCGGTGAGGTCGGCGACGCTGGCCTGGCCGGAACAGCGTTTCAGGATCTCGCTGGCCGGGCCGTTCAACTTCACCAGGCCTTCGGGGTAGAGGAGCACCCAGCAATCCTGCGCGGGCTCGAATTGCAGGCGGTACATCGGCGCGAGCCGGGGACGGGCGTCGTCCGTGACGGGCGCGGGGAGGGGGGTGTTCATGGGAGGTCTGGCTCGGGGCTCAGGGTCGGCGGTCGGCGGGCAGGTCGTCGGGGTAGGCACGCTCGACCGCATCGAGCATGGACCACAGCACGTCGATCTTGAACTGCAGGATGTCCAGGGCCCGCAGCTGGCGCGCACGGGTCGTGCCGTAGTCCATGGCCACCTCCAGGCCATGCTCCACGTCGCGCTGGGCGAGCGGGATGCGGCTGCGGAAGTAGGCCAGGCCCGAGGCCTCGATCCAGGGGTAATGGCTGGGCCAGCCGGCCAGCCGGTCGGCATGGATCTTGGGTGCGAACATCTCGGTCAGGGACGAGATCACCGCTTCCTGCCAGGGCTGGCGGCGCGCGAAGTTCACATAGGCATCGACCGCGAAGCGCACCCCGGGCTGCACATGGCGGTGCGACCACAGGTCCTCCCGGCTGAGGCCGACGGCCATCCCCAGCCGCGTCCAGGTCTCGATGCCGCCGGCGTTCGGGCCCGCGTGGTCGCCATGGCCGTCGTGGTCGAGCAGGCGCTCGATCCAGCGGCGCCGGGTGGCGCGGTCGTCGCAGTTGGACATGACCGCGGCGTCCTTCATCGGGATTGCCTGCTGGTAGTAAAAACGGTTGGCCACCCAGCCCCGTACCTGGAAAGGCGCCAGCTGGCCGCTGTTGAGGCGCTTGTTGAAGGCGTGGTGGATGTGGTAGCCGGATTCCTTGGCGCGCAGCTGGCTCTCGAACTCCTGCGGCGACCAGGCTGCCGGCCCCAGGGCGGCGGGGGTGAGGGGGGCGTTCACAGGGTGATCTCCATGCCGTCGTGAGCCACCTCGATGCCGCGGCGGGCCAGTTCGGCGCGCTCGGCGCCGTCGTCGTCGAGGATGGGGTTGCTGTTGTTGATGTGGATCAGCAGCTTGCGCTTGGCGCCGGTCTGGTCCAGGGCATCCATCATGCCGGGACGGGTGGCGGTGGCGCATTGCGGCAGGTGGCCCATGTCGGCCGCGAACTTGCTGCCGAGGCCAGCGCGCACCATCTCGTCCTCGGTCCAGAAGGTGCCGTCGACCAGCACGCAGTCGGCGTCACGCATCCAGGCCTGCTCGCTCGGGCCGACCTCACCCAGGCCCGGCGCATAAAAGAGGCGCTTGCCGGTCGCGAGCTCGGTGATCTCCAGGGCGATGTTGTCGCCCACCGTCGGCTGGTGGCGGTGCGGGGAGTAGGGTGGTGCCTTGCCGGGGATGGCGATGGCGCGAAAGCGCAGCCCCTCGAAGCCCTCGACCGGGAATTCGGCCAGTCGCTGGTCGCCGGCCACCGGCAGCAGGTGCAGGTGCACACCGCAGTAATGCTCCAGCACTTTCAGGACCGGCAGGCCGGTGGTGAGGTCCTCGAACACGCAGGGCGTGACATAGAGCTCGATCGGCGGGCCCTCGCGCAGGCTCAGCAGGCCGGTGGCGTGGTCGATCTGCGCGTCCATCAGCACGACCGCCTTGATCGGGGTGTCGCGCAGGCCCTTCTGCGGGTGCAGCAGGGGTTGTGTGCGCAACTGCTGGCCGATGTCGGGCGAGGCATTCAGCAGGACCCAGCGCTCGCCGTCGGGCGACACCGCGATCGAACTCTGGGTGCGCGGGCGGATCTTGCGGGAGCCGTTGCGCGCCGACGCGCACAGGGCGCAGTTGCAGTTCCACTGGGGACAGCCACCCCCCGCACCAGAGCCGAGCACAAGCACTTTCATCGAGAGGTCTCCTGGTCAGGCGTGCCGATGCTGCCTAAATTCTTTGTGTTGGGACGCTGGCTACGCCCCAGAGGGGAATGATCACTGGCCCCGGCTGCCGTAGATGGTAAAAAACTCAATCAGACCGATTGAGTCGGGTTGTTTGAGTGCGGGTTGTTTGAGTGGCCATCTAGGACTTCCCTGTCATCCAATAGGTTCCACGCCGCGCGCCTCAAGCCTTCCGTCTCGCCCTCGCAATGACATCGGTCAGGAATCGCCAGGCGCTGACAATGGCCTGCCCGCCCCTGACCCGACGCACCGTGACCGAAGCGCCTGCCCCCCCATCCCCTCCCAGCCCGACGATCCCACCCGGCGCCCAGCTGCCGGACCGGGACGGTCACCGGGTCTGGTGGTGCGAGGGTGGCGATCCCGCCGGCCGGCCGGTGTTGATCGTGCACGGTGGGCCAGGGGGATCCACGCGCGCCGAGCCGGCAGGCTGGTTCACCGGGCTGCCCGTGCGCTGGCTGGCCATCGACCAGCGCGGCTGCGGGCGCAGCGAGCCGGCGGGGGAGACGCGGTGCAACCGGCTGCCCGACCTGATCGACGACATGGAGCGGCTGCGCCAGTCGCTGGGCCTGGAGCGCTGGGCGCTGGTTGGGGGATCCTGGGGTGCGCGGGTGGCGCTGTCCTATGCCCTGCGCCACCCCTCGCGGGTCGAAGGCCTGTTCCTGCGCAGTCCCTTCCTGGCCACGGTGGACGAGACGCGGCGCTACATCACGCCCTGGCGGGACTGGCTGGGCGAGGAAGGACGCGCTTCGCTGGGTGAGTCGCTGGTCTCGGCAGTTCACACTCTGTATCACGACGGTACAGAGTCGTTCACTCCTGAGACAGTCTCTGCGATCGATGCGGCGGTCCTGAGCGATGCCGTCACGCGGGCCTGGGCCGCCTTCGATGAGGCCCAGTCGGCCGCCGGCGGTCTGGTGGCGAAGTCGGCCCGCTGGAGGGAGACCGGCTTGTCCGAGGCGAGCCCTGCGCTGAAAGCGGCCTGGGCGGTCCACGCCCATCACGCCCTGCGGGGTTGGGGCGCCCTCGATGGCCTGCCGACTGGGGTTCTGTTACCCCGCCTGGCGGCCGGTGCGCCGGTCCAGCTGGTCTGGGGCGAGGACGATGCCACCTGCGACCCGGCCGGTGCGCGGGCGCTCGGCGAAGCCCTGACGGCGGCCGGTCTGGCGGTGCGCGCCGATGCGGTGCCCGGGGCTGGCCACCGCATGGGGGACTCTCGCCTTGCAGCGGCGCTGCGGGCGGCCGCCCCGGACTGGATCGGGCGGCTGGCGCAGCGCGACCCCGGACCGGCGGCGGTCAGCGCCTGATCAGGCCGCGCCACTCCAGCGCAGCTTGCGGTAAATCGTGTTGCGGCTGATGCCCAGCCGCTTGGAGGCGACCGAGATGTTGCCGCCCGCCTGCTCAACAGCCTGCCGGATGGTCTCGCGTTCGACCTCCTCCAGCGTGCCTTGTGGCGCAGCGACGGTGTCGCTGCGGTGGGGCGGCGGCGGGGTCTGGGCTGCTTGCGGAACGATCCGCGAACGCCCGGTGGCCTCCTCCAGAAAGTCATCCGGCAGGTGCTCCCGGGTGATGCAGGCCTCGCCCGCGGCCATGACCGCGGCCGTGTGCAGCACATTGATCAGTTGCCTCAGGTTGCCCGGCCAATCGTGGCGGATCAGCAGCGCTTCAATATCCGGCGCCAGCAGTGGCGGCGAGCCCGGCACCTCATCGCTCAGGACCTGGTGCAACAGCGCCTTCAAGTCGCCGCGCTCACGCAGCGGCGGCAGCCGAACGGCCAGCCCATTGAGGCGGTAGTAGAGGTCTTCGCGAAGCACCTGCCCGTCGATCAGCTCGCGCGGGTTGAAGGCTGTCGCCGCGACGACCGACAGGTCGACGGGGATGGGGTGGGCGGCGCCGAGCGGCGTGACCTGCTGGTCCTGCAAGACGCGCAGCAGTCGCGCTTGCAGGTTGGCGGGCAGCCCCCCGACCTCGTCGAGGAAGAGCGTGCCGCCCGAGGCCTGCAGGAGTTTGCCCATGGCCCCCTGACGGCGGGCGCCGGGGAACACCCCCTCGGCATAGCCGAACAGCTCGGCCTCCAGCGCGGATTCGCTGGTCGAGGCGCAATGCGCGATCAGGAAGGGCTGGGTCCGGCGGCTCGACTCGGCGTGGATCGTCCGGGCCATCAACTCCTTGCCGCTGCCAGGCTCGCCGAGCAGCAGGATGGGGATGTGCCGGTCGAGCACGCGCCGCAGCTTGCCGATCGCTGTCTCGATCTGGGGGTCACCGTTGAGCAGACGCTGGAAGCTCGGCGCCGGGGGTGGTGCGGCTTCGGAAGGCTCGGGCGTCATGCGCGCTGCAGCCACAGTCGGCAAGGGGACGGCGACGGCCGGTTTGACCACCTCAAGAGGTTCCCGCGAGGGTTCGGGTCCGCCGCCCCCCCCGCCCCACGCGGCATGCCCGATCGACCAGGAGGCGCGCAGCTGCGCATGCACCACCTGCCCGTGCGGCAGGGTGAGCCTCAGGGGCGTTTCCTGTGGCGTGCGCAGGCTGTCGACGAGGGTCCCGATTGGGGTGCCCAGCAGGCTGGCGATGTTCTGCATCCGCACTGCCGCACCGGACAGACCCAGCAGTTCCAGCGCGCTGCGGTTGGCGCCGAGCAGGCGACCGTCCGCGTCGACCGCCAGGATGCCCTCCATCAGCGTGCCGATGAATTCGGGGCGGTGGTGGAAGTGCAGCCGCAGTGCATCGCGGAAGTCGTCGTTCAG
Source organism: uncultured Methylibium sp. (assembly GCA_903889735.1). Taxonomy (GTDB): domain Bacteria; phylum Pseudomonadota; class Gammaproteobacteria; order Burkholderiales; family Burkholderiaceae_C; genus Methylibium. The sequence goes on along the minus strand of CAISYQ010000473.1, from coordinate 1,441 downwards.
CCAGTGGTTCTCGATCATCCGCGCCGACATCTTTACCAGCCCCATCGTGTGCTGGTGGTAGCCGCGGCGGTCGCCGGTGACGTCGAGGACGCCGAGGATGTTGCCCCGTGGATCGAGCAGGGGCGAGGCTTGGCAGGTGAGGAAATGATTGGCGTGCATGAAATGCTCGTCGGCATGCACGAGCATCGAGGTTTCATCGATCAGCGCGGTGCCGATGGCGTTGGTGCCCTTGGTGCATTCGGCCCAGTTCACGCCCGGGGCCAGCGCCACGGTGGCCGCCTTCTCCACGAAGTCCACGTCGCCGATCGAATGCAGGATGGTGCCCTGGGCATCGGTGAGCACCACCATGCTCTGGGTCTTGGCAACTTGGTCGAACAGCATCTCCATCACAGGCGATGCATGCGCGAAAAGGCGCCGGTTGCGTTCGCGGGCCACGGCGAAGTCGGCGCGGGGGATGGGCGAGAAATCCGGCGCGCCAATGCGGCTCAAGCCCAGCGTGGCGCAGCGTTCATGGGATTCGTTGATCGACAGCACATGACTGCCATCAAGCGCCAGCGCGCTGGCGATGGGGCGCTGGGCCGCTTCTTCGCGGCGCCGGCGGCTGGCGGTTGGCAGGGCGGACTGCAAACTCTGCGGGATCATCGAGCCATCCTTTCGGGTTGCCAAGGCCACAAGCGATTCAACCGGAATTGATCTCCGGCCTCGCCGCCAACGCAGGGCACAGCGGCTCAGCCTGGAACAGGCAGGCAATCTTCGCGCCAGCTTGTGACAGCCGCCATGACGAAGCGCAATGCGCAGGCTCGGCACGCGGTGCTCAAGTTTGAAGCAATTCCCAAGGCTTCAGGCTGTTGAGGGCAAAGCCGAGGGGGCGGCTCGATAGCCCTCGGCCGATTCCGTGATGTTCCCGCTTGCTCCGTGTCAACCGGGGCGGAAGATGTCGCATCAGGGTTAGCCCCAGATATGAAGCACCGTGCCTGACTCGGAACATAATGTGTCGGCTCGGAAAGTCAGGGTGCAGCTTCGTGCGCGCTTCCAGGGGCTCTTCCGGACAGCTGCAACATTGTTCATTCACCTCTCCAGCGGAGCGCGCGAGTCATGCAGAAGACCCTCCACCTCAACCCAGAAAAGTGCACTGGCTGTTTGCAGTGTGAAATGGCGTGCTCTTACGAGAACTACGCGGTGTATGCGCCGAGCAAGTCGCGCATCAAGGTTTTCGATTTCCACCACACCGGCCGCAAGGTGCCCTACACCTGCACCCAGTGCGATGAAGCCTGGTGCCTGCACGCTTGCCCGGTTGAGGCGATCACGATCGACCACCTGACCGGTGCCAAGGTCATCAACGAGACCACCTGCGTCGGCTGCAAGGTTTGCACCATCGCCTGCCCCTTCGGCACGGTGAACTACGTGCAGGAGACCGGCAAGGTCCAGAAGTGCGACCTCT
>CAISYQ010000472.1 GCA_903889735.1 uncultured Methylibium sp. | reverse complement strand
TGACCAGGACCTCGGGGATGAGCTCCACCACTTGGTCCCAGAACATCGCACCCTTGGGCCCGCCATGGGTCTTGCGTTCCCAGTTGGGGTGGTCGGAGCTCCAGCCCCCCGAGACGGCGGCGAGGTGCGGGCCCCGCTGCACCACCTTGTAATTTCCCCAGGTGAGGAAGGGGTCCCCGGCGGCCCAGGCGTCCGACAGGTAGAGCTCGGCGCCGGCCACCAGGGGCTCGAAGCGCTGGTTGGTCGGGAAGCTGCGCACCCGCTTGAACGCGGGCAGGTAGCCATAGAGCTGGGGAAACTGGTTCTGGTCGTAGGCCCAGACATTGAGGAAGACCATGCCGCGCGAGTCCACCGGCTCGGTGAAGAGGATGGACTGGTAGCGCAGTTTGCCGGCCTCGCCCTCCCAATAGGGCTTGGGGTCGAGCACGGTGCGGCCGACGGTCGACATCTCGGACCAGACCGCGGAATACTGGTACTGCAGATTGCCAGCGGGGTCGAGGTCGTACTCCTTGCTGGCGTAGACCGACACATCGTGCCGCCCCCAGCTCAGCGTGTGGGCGGCGAACACCTCCAGCGCGGAACTGGGTTCCGGAAACGGGTTGCCGCCGATCCAGGGCTTGCCCTCGGTGGTGACGATGTTGCCGGTGGCATCGAAGCGGGCCTTGCCGCGGTTGCGGGCCGTGGCCTCGATGTAGGGCACCGGGTTCAGGCGGGTCAGGTCGGTCGTGGTGGGGGCCAGCGTCATGCGCCGCCCCATGGTGAGAACCTGCCGGTAGCGGACCGGGTCGAGCAGGTCCTTGACCAGCTCCACATTGCCCGCGTCGATCACGTCGCCGGCCTTGAGCCGACCCTTGGTGTAGGCCTCGATGGAGAGCAGTTCTTCGGGGTAAGCGGCGGCCACCGAGCCGGTGCGCAGGAACGCCGCCCAGGCCGAGCCGAACACGCCGGCGCGCAGCACGCCCCGGCCCGTCGCGTCCAGGAAGGCGCGGCGGCTGAAGTCGTGGTCGAAGCGCCGAAGGTGGGCCATGTGAATATTCTCAGCTGGCCGTCACGGCCAAGAAGCCCCAAGGAAGTCCCACGAAAACCAGGACGGAGAAGGAAAAATGCACCGGCTGCGTCAGCGGCCGGTGCATTCAGGGGGATCGAGCCCCGGCCGCCGCAGCAGCCGGTTCAGCTCAGCCAGGACCGTGGATCAGAACTGGTAAGCGACGCGGGCAAAGATCTCGTTGTTGTGCTGCAGGCCATCGGCGAAGTCCTTGGACATGCCCTTGTTCTCCGAGTACACGAGGTTCAGGTAGGCGTCGACCTGGATGTTCTTCTTCGGCTTCCACTTCATGCCCGGCTGCGAGTACCAGCCGCCCTCGCCATCGGTGAGGATGGCGAAGTCGAAGCGGTATTCCAGCGTGGGCGAAGGCTGTTGCAGAGCCAGGGCGACGGCGTTGAAGCCACCGCTCTTGCCCGCAGGCGCCATGCGGGTGCGGCCCTTGGAGTCAACCGCCAAACCATCGTTCTTGCCTTGCAGGTAGTTGTAGGCATAGCTCTGGTCATAGCCGTCCAGGTGGCGACCGAAGAGGTCGCTTTCCGACTTGTGCAGCCACTGCAGCACGAAGTAGGTCGCCGGGAAGCTGCTGACGAACTTGTGGTACTTCTCGGCAATGAAGGCGAACTGGTACTCATTGGCCGTGATGTATTCCTTTCTCAGGTCCGGCGCAGTGAACTTCTTGTCCGGCGTGTAGCTGAACTCGAAGCGACCGATCAGCTGGTCCATGAAGGAATCGGGCTCGCCTTCGAAGACGCGGTTGATGCCGCCACCGAAGATGTTCTCGCGCTTGTACTCGCGGTCCAACCAACCGCGGACAGGGCCAAGTCCGGCAAAGGTGTCAACGATGCACTTGGCCGAATTCTTGGAATCCACCGACCAAGTGTTGGCATTCACAGCCGATTGGTTCGGGGTGGTCGCACCGCAAAGCGAGGCAACCGTGTTGATCCCCAAAGCCTCCTGCCACTGCCCGCCCGTCAGAGCACCCGACGGAAACACAGCGCTCGCAAACGTGCCCACACCTTGAATTGGATTCAGGCGCGCGTAAACGGCACCGCGCGTCCAATCATTGAAACTCCAAACACCCGTATTGGTATTGGTTGCAGCCGAGCCGGGATAAGCGCCGTTGTCCGCACCAATACCGTCCTTCGCGATCGACCACTTGTAGACGCCGTTCGGATCCACACGGCTCATGGCGAAGGCTTGGTAACCAAAACCACCCGCCTCACCCTTGACGCGGAAGCCTGCGTTCAGCTTGTTCTTGGCGCTGTCGTAACCCGGCTTCTCGTCGATGGTGAATGCGTCGGGGATCAAGCCGTAAGGCGTTTCGCCCTGCGGCAGAAGCGTCGGGGAGAACTTCTGGACATAGGTGTCGATGTCCATCTTCTCATTGACACGGTAGTTCATGCGAACGCCGAGCGATGAGCGACGGGTATCGGAATACTCTTCAGCGGCCACGCCGAAGAGGTGACCCCGCAGGTCGAGGCCGTTGACTTGGTCAGCCACGCGGAAGAACAGAGCCTCGCCCCAGGCGATCTGCTGGTTACCGGCGCGCACCCACAGCGGGCCGTCGTTGTAGTCCAGGTAGAAAGCGGGGAGGTCCAATGACATCCGGTCCGTCGCATAAGCGAGCGGGCCACCGGCCGTGCCACCGAACTTCTGCTTGAAGCTGCTGCCAGAGCGGAGATCACCATCCCTGCTGTTGTAATTCGGGTTCGGGATCAGCGGGTTACCCGTTCGAATATTGAAACCATGCGAGTCGCTTTCGAGATCCTTGGTTTCATCAAAAACACCGCGCAGCTTGATCGTCGCTTTCAGTTTGTCGTTGATCTTGCCGTCAATATTGAGATCCAAGCGCGTGGCAAACCAGTTGGTGTCGATATCACGAACCGATTCTTTCGGATGGCGAAGGCAACCCGTCGCCGAGGTGCAGTTGCCGTAAGCGGCATCACCCACACGGCTGACGTAAGGCATGGCGGCCGGGCCGAAGTCAATGCCACCGAAGGCGATTGGCTTGTCCGCATTCCTGAAACTCGACCCCTGATTGGTCGGATTCTGGTCGTCGGTGATCTTGTAGGCGAGTTCCTGGCGCAGGAAACCCGAGATTTCCCAGTCGGCCGCTTGTGTGGGGCTGACCAGGGCAGCCAGCACGGCCACCGCGATGGCGTGGCGCTGGACGGTTTGAGGATGGATACGCTTCATGTCTTGTCTCCTGTTTGTTGTCTACTGATCAAGTTCGATGATCGAACCGCCCGCTCCGACGGCCAAGAGCCGCCGCTTGCCGCCACTGCCTTCGCTCGAGGCCAACGCCTGGTAGGCCGCGCTGCGAACCAACCGGGAGGGGTTCGATGTCCAGGTGGCACCGCCGTCCGCACTGGCGACCACCGAGTTGATGCCGCTCGCGGTGATCTCGCCCTTGGCCGAGACGTGGAGCCCCGTGAGGATGGCCCCGGTGCCTGTGGCCACCGAGTTCCACGCGGCACCATCGTTGGTGCTCATCACGAACGCACCGCTCTGGCCCACGGCATAGAGCTTGCCGCCCTCGGTCACAGTCAGGCCGAACAAAGAGCGTTCGCCCTTGTGCAGGACCTTCCAGGCCGAACCCTCACCGTTGCTGCGCAGGACGAGTTCAAACTCGCCCACCGCCGTCACGGTGCCATCCTCTGCGATATGGAGATCGTAGAGGTGGGGCTCGGCGCCGTCGGTGGTGATGTTGGTCCAGTCGACCGTCTGAGCCGCCCAGGTCTTGCCCCAATCGGTGGACCGCAGGATGGTCCCGAAGCCCCCGATAGCGTAAGCCAGACCCTGGCGGTTCATGTCGACCGCCAGCAGCCGGGACTTGGTGCCCGTGGGCACCGCCTTCCAGGCCTTGCAGTCGTCCGAGGTGTAGGCCAGACCGATCTGCCCCACCGCGATGCATTTGCCATCGCGCATGGTGACCGACATGAGCGCAAGATTGCTCATGGGGAAGGCCTGACGCTCCCAGGTGCTGCCACCATCGGCCGTGGCCAGCACGGTGCCAAAGGCACCGACCGCCACGCCGCGCTGGCCCTCGAAGGCGACGTCGTACAGCGCGTCGTGGGCGGTGCCACGGCGGATCTGCTTGACCGACCCGGTATCGGGCTTGGCTGCTGCGGGCGCAGCCGTGGCCGCCGTACTGCCACCGGCGGCGAGCACGGCCGTGGAGGCCAGCCCGCCGCACACCAGCATCGCGGCGGCCGCGACCCTGGCGAGCAGTCCATGATGGCGGCGCATGCCGGTCAAGGTTCCGTCGAGAAGCTGATGCGGAGCGGGCATGGGCTCAGGTCCCCAGACGCTGGAGCGCCTGCTCCGTGAGGTACTTGTCAACAGCACCTGCGACGTTGTAGCCCGAGTTGTAGCCGCCTGCGCAGCTCTTGGACTGCACGAAGCGCGTCAGACGGCCGTCTTGCACGTTGTGTGAGATCACGCCGGTCCAGGACCAGGCGGGGTGCTTGCCGTCCATCAGGACCTTGTCGCCCTTGACGTACTGGCTGAACTGCGGCTCGAAGGACTTGAAGAGCTCACCGCGGCGGTCGAAGGTGACATAGGCCACGAACATCTGGTTGCGGACGTCGACCCAGACGCGCTTCTTGCCGACCGGCGCGCGGGGGTAACCCGTGGGCTCGGCTTCGAAGACGACGACGTCGGGGCACAGCTCCATGTTGGTGTCCATGAAGGTCTGGCCCTTGGGGCCGCCGTGCACGGGACGCTCCCAGTTCGGGTGATCACCCCACCAGCTTTGCGACACTGCGCCCAGGAAGGGGCCGCGGCCGACGATCTTGTAGTTGCCCCAGGTCAGCATCGGGTCGCCAGCGGCCCAGGCATCCGACAGGTACAGGTTGGAGCCCGGCACCAGCGGCTCGAAGCGCTGGTTGGTCGGGAACTTGCGCACGCGCTTGAAGGCGGGCAGGTAGCCGACGAGGTCGGGGAACTTGCGCTGGTCGTAGTACCAGGTGCTCATGTAGCCCGTGCCCTTGACGTCGACCGGCGCGGTAAAGAACACCGACTGCAGGCGCAGCTTGTCTTCGGCCAGGATCTTGCCGTCGCCGCGCACGGTGGTGTTCTCTTCCACCCAGACGAAGTCGTACTGGTAGCTCAGTGAGCCATCGGGTGCGATTTCCTGGTCCTTGATCGCGTAGATGGAGTTGTCATGACGACCCCAGCACAGCGTGAGGTTGGCCGCGACTTCGGCGCCGGTCTTGGCGTCCGGGAAGGGGTTGCCGCCGATCCAGGTCTTGCCGTCCGGGGCCACGACGTTGCCGTTGGCATCGAACTTGGCCTTGCCTTGGTTGGCCAGGGTGGCGTCGAGGTATTCCTTGGGATAGAGCTTGGTGATGTCGCGCGTGGTCGGCACGATGCGGATCTTGCGGCCCATGGTCTTCACTTCCATGAAGGCCACCGGGTCCAGCAGCTCCTTGACCAGGTCGACGTTGTCGGCGGTCAGGAAGTCACCGGTCTTGATCTTGCCCTTGGTGTAGGCGTCGATCGACATCAGCTCGTCGGGGTAAGCCTTCGAGATGTCGGCCGAGTTGCCGATCATGGGCCACAGCGGGCCCAGGACGCCCGCGGTGGCGATCCCCTTGCTGGCCTGCTCCATGAAGAAGCGGCGGCTGTAGTCATGGTCGTATTTTTTGATGTGCATCGTTGTCTCCTACGTCGTGGCGGTTGAAAAGGGAAACCCCAGTGAGCGGGGCACTAACAGGGCTCAGGCGTGCTGAGGGCTCTCCAAAGATTCCGACAGGGCCGAAATGTCGCTGTCCAAGAACTTCGGCTTGAGGATATACACAAGCAGAGGCAGCAACACTAGGGCAAGAACCATGTTGTAAAACATCACCACCACCAGCAGCAGGCCGGTATCGGCGAGGAACTTGAGTTCTGACAAGAAGTACCAGGGGATCAGGCCAATCGTCATCAATGAAGCCGTGAAGAAGATCGCCTTGCCGCAGGTGGTGAGCGCCATGGTGATGGCCAAGCCCAGGTCTTTCTTGGCGGCACCCTGGTACTCCTCGCAGATGCGGGTGAGCAGGTAGATGCCGTAGTCGATGCCGACGCCGATGCCGATGGCCACGATGGGCAGGGAGTTGACGTCCAGACCCATGCCGAAGACCGTCATCGAGGCCGTGAGCAAGGCATTGCTGACGTTGACCGGGATCAGCAAGAGCAGCCCTGCCACGAAGGACCGGTAGGCGAAGGCGCAGCCAAACAGGATGACCAGGTTCAGGCCGATCAGGATGCGCATCTCGTACTTGACCACCGTGTCGTTGATCGACTGCTGCAACGCGATGGCACCTGAAGCCAGGCGGATCTTGAAGTTCGGATGCTCGGCACCGACCTGCTCCACGCACTTGCGGGCCTCGACCAGCGCGTTGTCGACCGTGTCCTGCTTGTTGTTGGAGTACCACAGGGAGACCGTGCCGTTCTTCTGCTCGAAGTCGGTGACATGCAGGAAGGCCTTGGCGTCTGAGCCCAGGCCGATCACGGCCGCCGCGGCAGAGACGTCATCGTTGTCCACCGGACCCCACTTGGGGTTGCCGCCGTTGAACACGCGGTTGGCTTCCGGCACGAGGTCGGCGAACGAGAGCGTGGCGGTGGGCGGATGGGGACTGGCCTCCAGGCACTGCTGGAGATCGCGCATGGTCGTCAGCGTCTCGCTCTGGCGGACGATGCGCATTTCCTTGTCCTTGGGACCCTCGAACACGATCTCCATCGTCATGGAGCCGGCGAAGTTGCGGTTGATCTGCCGCACGGCCTCGTTGAACTTGGAGTCGTAGCGCAGCAGGTTCGTGCCTTCGACCGGGTTGCCCACCTTGACCTGGAGCATCAGGTAGACCGCCGCCACCGTGACCACCGCCATGAAGGTGGCGGTGTAGCGGACCTTGCCGCCCTGGGACAGCGCGGCGGCGCCCTTGAGCACCCCTTGGATGCCGCGGGTCACCGGGCCGGCTTGGTCGCCGGTGGCCAGCAGCTTGTCAACGTTGCCCGGCTTGGGCATCAGGCTCAGCAGGATGGGCGTGAGGAAGACGCTGCAAGGCACGAGGTTGGCCGCCCACAGACCGGTGAACAGCGCGAAGCGCTCCATCGCGGGGATCGGGGCCAGGGCGACGAGCAGCAGGCCGGCCACGTCGGTGAAGATGCCCAGCGTGCCGGGCGCCACCAGCGAGACCAGCGACAGCTCGGCGGCCTTTTTCTGCTCGTAGCCGTCATGGAGGAGCTCGTAGTAGCGCTCGGTCGCCTGCACGCAGTGGCTGAAGCAGCGCGCGATCAGCAACAACGGCACCACCATCAGCAGCGGCTCCACCGGCAGGTTCATCCAGCCCACCAGGCCGAAACCCCAGACCGCCGACACCGTGCTCACGATCATCGGCACCAGGATGCCGGAGACGTTGCGCATGTAGAGGGCGAGCACGCCGAACATCAGCGCCAGGGTCAGACCGAAGAGCTTGACGGTGTCGCTGCCGAAGTCGTAGATCCAGCCCGTCATGACCGGGAAGCCGGCCACGTGGATCTCGTGGTTGGCGTCGGTTTCCTTCTTGACGATGGCCTGCACCGCCTCGAAGACCTTGCCGTAGTCGACCGACTGCTCGATGAAGGTGGCGTTGACCAGGGTGGCCGTGCTGTCGGCCGACACGAGGAAGGCGCGCGCCGCAGGCGACTCGGAGACCCGGCGGCGCATCTCATCGAGCTGCTCCTGGGTCTCGGGCGCCTGATCGTCCATGATCGGGTTCGAGAAGATACCGTCCGGCGTGACAACGGTGTAGCGCGCCTTGGGTGTGGCGATCGAGAGGATCTGGTCGTGGTCGACACCGGGCGTGAGGTCGATGTCACGGGAGATGCTCAGCACCTTCTTCAGCGTGTCGACCTGGTAGACGTCCTTGCCGTCGGTCCGCTTGATCATGATGGTGACCGTCAGCGGATTGCCGAAATTCGGGTGGTCCTTGTAGACCTGCACGAACGGGTGGCTCTTGGGGAACAAGTCTGAGAAGACCGTCCGGACATCGACCTTGGACATGCCGACGGCAAAGAATGCCGTGATCAGCCCCATGACCAAAAGGATCAGGGCCCTGTTGCCCAGCGCGAAGCGCGCCAGAGTATGTCGAAGATCAAGCTTTTTCATCAATCACCTGAGAGTTCATGCACTGGCGGGCCCACTTCCAGCGTCGGCTATTGGAGAAGAAGGCCCTCGGACTGACACCACCCGTGAGGGTAGTTTTCCCCTGCGCGCCACATCGTACAAACCCGCACTGACAGCTGCAAAACCAGCCTGGGTGCGGACACAACAATGAACACACTGGAGCAAGGTGTCTCATCACACTCTAGGCAGAGCAGGCGGGTCCTGCATTGGGAGCCCCCCGAGCACCTTTAAGAAAATTCCTTACTGCAACGCAACATTCGACAGTCGCATCAACCAAAAATCAGGGTCATTCAGGCGACGCCGTCCAACCGCCGCCCAGCGCCTTGTAGAGCGCCACACCGTTTTGCCATTGCTGGAGCTGCGTCTGGATCAGCGCCTGCTGCGCTGCAAACAGCGAGCGGCGGGCATCGAGCAGCTCCAGGAAGCTGGCCGTGCCGCTGCGGTAGCGGAGCTCGGCCAGCCGGGCGCGCGACGCCTCGGCCTCGAGCTGGGCGCGCTGGGCCGAGCGCTGCTCGGTCAGCAGGGTGCGCCCGCCCAGGGCGTCGGCCACTTCCCGAAAAGCGACCTGCAGGGCCTGCTCGTACTGGGCCAGGGCGATGTCCCGACCCACCTGCGCCTGGGCCAGGCCGGCCTGGTTGCGGCCACCGTCAAAAAGGGGCTGCAGCAGTTGCGGCGCCAGGCTCCAGGCCGAGGCGCCCGCCCGGGTGAGGCCGGAGAGCTCCCCACTGGCGACGCCCAGGCTGCCGGTGAGCGTGATGCGCGGGAAGAAGGCCGCACGCGCCGCGCCGATGCCGGCGTTGGCGGCAATCAGCTGCTGCTCGGCGGCCCGCACGTCGGGCCGGCGCGCCAGCACCTCGGAGGGCAAGCCGGCGGGCAGTTCGGGCAGCGTCAGCGCATCTCCCAGGCCCAACGGGGCGGGCAAACCCTCGGGCCAGGGCTGGCCGATCAGCAGGACCAGCGCGGTCTCCTCGAGCAGGCGCTGGCGCGTCTGCTGGGCCTGCGCCACCAGCGCGGTCGCCCGCAAGGACTCGGCCTGTCGCAGATCGATCTCGGAGGCCGCCCCATGCTCGAACTTGAGCTTGACGAGCCGCCAGGAGGCCTCGCGCGAGTCCAGGGTCTGGCGGGTGACGGCCAGCAGCTCCTCGTCGGCCTGCAGCGCAAGATGGGCGTTGGCCACCGCGGCCACCAGGTTGATCTGCACCGCCTTGCGAGCCTCCTCGGTGGACAGGACCTGCGCCAGCGCCGCGTCGCTGAGGCTGCGGACGCGGCCGAACAGGTCGAGCTCGTAGGCCGAGAGCACCAAGCCGGCCGAGTAGGTGGTGGAGGCCGAACCGCTGCCGTTGGCCAGGCGGGAGGCCGCGAGGCCCGCGCCGAGGGTCGGCACCTCGTCGGCGCGGCGCAGCTGGAACTGGGCGCGGGCCTGCTCAATGCGCAGGACCGCCACGCGCAGATCGCGGTTGTTGTGCAGCGCCAGCCCGATCAGCTGCTTCAGGCGGGCATCGCCGAAGAAGTCCTGCCAGGCGAGCTCGGCGGCGAGAGGGATCGCTGCCGCGTCGCCGGTCGGAGGGGTCGCCGTGGAGGTACCGGGTACCCCCACCGCAGCACCACCGTTCGCAATGAAACGCTCGGCCACCGGCGCGGGCGGGCGCTCGTAGGGCGGCGCCAGGGAGCCGCAGCCTGTCAGCGCGAGGCCGAGCGCGGCCATCCACCCTGCGCGACGCGTGGTGGGGTTCATGGCTGCTCTCCGGCCGCCGCCACGGCAGGGGCTCGCGCCGCCCGGCCCTGGAACAAACGCCGCACGACCACGAAGAACACCGGCACCAGGAAGACCGCCAGGAGGGTGCCGCTGATCATGCCGCCCATCACGCCCGTGCCGATGGCGCGCTGGCTGGCCGACCCGGCGCCGCTGGCGAAGGCCAACGGCAGCACCCCGAGGATGAAGGCCAGCGAGGTCATGAGGATGGGCCGAAAGCGCAGGTGCACCGCTTCCATGACGGCATCGACCAGGTCGTTGCCCTTGGCCTGCAGGTCCTTGGCGTACTCGATGATCAACACCGCGTTCTTGGCGGACAGGCCGATGATGGTGATGAGGCCGACCTTGAAGAAGACATCGTTCTCCAGCCCACGCAGGCTGGCGGCGGCGACCACGCCGAACACGCCGAGCGGCACCACCAGGATCACCGCCAGCGGGATGGTCCAGCTCTCGTAGAGCGCGGCCAGGCACAGGAAGACCGCCAGCAGCGAGAAGCCGAAGAGGATGAAGGCGGTGGCACCCGAGAGCTTCTCCTCCCGCGCGAGGCCGGTCCATTCATAGGCGAAGCCCGGCGGCAGCTGGGCGGCGAGCCGCTCCATCTCGGCGATGGCGGCACCCGTGCTCACGCCCTTGGCCGGCTCGCCGGCGATGCGCAGGGTCGGGTAGCCGTTGTAGCGAATGGTCTGCATCGGCCCCGAAACCCAGGCCGTGCTCGCGAACGAGGACAGCGGCACCGGCTGCCCGGCGCTGCCCAGGGCGTTGATCTTCAGGAGGTCCTCGGCCTGCATGCGGGTGGGCGCATCGGCCTGCACCACCACGCGCTGCAGGCGGCCGGCGTTGGGGAAGTCATTGACATAGGCCGAGCCCAGCGAGGTCGACAGCGCACTGTTGACCGCCCCGAAGGACACGCCCAGGGCGCTGGCGCGGTCGCGGTCGATGAGGAGCTGCAGCTGCGAGGCATCCTCGAGACCGTCGGGCCGCACGGCCGCCAGCAGCGGGCTCTTGCCCGCCGCGCCGAGCAGCTGGTTGCGGGCGGCGAGCAGCGCCTCTCGGCCATTGCCGCCGCGGTCCTGCAGCCGGAAGGCAAAGCCGTTGGCACGGCCCAGCTCGCGGATCGGCGGCGGGCTGACCGGGAAGATGAAGGCATCGCGGATCTTGCCCAGCGCACCGAAGGCGCGGGTCACCAGCGCCTGCGCCGAATGCTCGGGGCCCTTGCGCTCGTCCCAGTCCTTGAGGGTGACGAAACCCAGGGCCGCGTTCTGACCGGTGCCCGAGAAGCTGAAGCCCAGCACGGTGACCATGCTCTTGACCTCGGGCTGCTGGAGCATGAAGGTCTCGGCCTGCTTCATGACGTCGAGCGTGCGGTTCAGGGTGGCGCCCGGCGGCAGCTGGACATTGACCAGGATGTTGCCCTGGTCCTCGTTGGGCACGAAGGCGGTGGGCAGGCGGATGAAGAGGACCACCAAGCCCGCGAGGATGAGCGCATACACCACCAGCGAGCGGCCGCTGCGCCGAACGGCTCGGAACACCAGGCCCTCGTAGCCGCGGGTGGTGCGGGCGAAGCCTCGGTTGAACCAGCCAAAGAAGCCGCCCTTGGCCTGGTGGTGGCCGGCCTCGACCGGCTTCAGCAGGGTGGCGCACAGGGCCGGTGTGAGGGTCAAGGCCAGGAAGGCCGAGAAGGCGATGGCGCTGACCATCACCGCCGAGAACTGGCGGTAGATGTTGCCGACCGCGCCGCTGAAGAAGGCCAGGGGCACGAACACCGAGATCAGGACGACCGTCACCCCGATGATCGCCCCGGAGATCTGGCCCATCGCCTTGCGGGTGGCGGCCCGCGGCGGCAAGCCCTCCTCGCTCATGATGCGCTCGACGTTCTCGACCACGACGATGGCGTCATCGACCACGATGCCGATCACCAGCACCATGCCGAACATGGTGAGCACGTTGATCGAGAAACCCAGGGCGTAGAGCACCGCAAAGCTGCCCAGCAGGGCGATGGGCACCACCAGCGTGGGGATCAGGGTGTAGCGCAGGTTCTGCAGGAAGAGGAACATCACCAGGAACACCAGCACCACGGCGATGACCAGGGTCTCCACGACCTGGGCGATCGAGATGCCGATGAAGCGCGCGCTGTCGTAGGGGATGCTGGCCTTCACCCCCGGCGGGAAATAGGGCTCCAGTTCCTTGAGGCGCTTTCGCACCGCGGCGGCCGTCGCCATGGCGTTGCCGGTGGGCGAGAGCAGCACCCCGATGCCGGCCGAGGGCTCGCCGTTGAGACGGGTGCGGTAACCGTAGGACTGCGCACCGAGCTCCACCCGGGCCACGTCGCGCAGCTTCACGGTGGAGCCGTCGAGGTTGGCGCGCAGCACGATGTTGCCGAACTGCTCAGCCGAAGTGAGCTGTCCCTTGACCACCACGGTCGCGAAGACCGGCTGGCCGGGCACGCTGGGCAGGTCGCCGATCGTGCCCGAGGCCACCTGCGCGTTCTGCGCGACGATCGCGGCGTTCACGTCGGCCGGGGACAGGCGATAGCCCACCAGCTTGGCCGGGTCGATCCAGATCCGCATGGCGCGCTCGGTGCCGAACAGATTGGCCTGCCCCACGCCAGGCACGCGCTGGATCTCGGGCAACACGTTGCGGGACGCGAAGTCACCCAGCGCCACCGGATCGAAGGCCGGGTTGTCCGACGACAGGACGACGAAGACCACGAAGTTGGGGTTGGACTTGTCGACCCTCACGCCCTGCTGCGTCACCGCCTGCGGCAGGCGCGGCGCCGCGCGGCCCAGGCGGTTCTGCACATCGACCTGCGCCAGGTCGGGCGGCGTGGAGGGATCAAAGCTCAGCGTGATGGGGCCGCTGCCGTCGGCCTGGCTCACCGACTCCATGTAGATCAAGCCGGGCGAGCCGTTCATCTCGCGCTCGATCACGCCGATGACGCTTTCCTCCAGCGTCAAGGCCGAGGCGCCCGGGTAGTTGACCGAGACCACGATGGCCGGTGGCGCGACCGGCGGGTACTGCGCCACCGGCAGCTGCTTGACCGCCACGCCACCGAGCACGAGGATGAAGAGCGCGATCACCCACGCGAAGATGGGTCGGTCGATGAAGAACTGGGCCATGGTGCGGCCCTCAGCGCGGCGCGGAGGCTGCCACAGCCGACGGCGCCGAGGCGGTGCCAGTCGGAACCAAGGCAGCGCCGGCTGGCATGGAGGCCGCGCCTGCCGAGGCGGGTGCAGCGCCCGCCGGCGACGAAACCCCGCCCGCGGCCCCCGGCCGCCACGGCACGGCCTTGACCACGGTCTTGCCCTGCAGCTTCTGGAAGCCTTCCACGACCACCTGCTCCCCCGCCTGAAGGCCGCCCAGCACCAGCCACTGGCCCGCCTGCGCCTGGCCCACCTTCACCGGCCGCGTGCTGAGACCCCCATCGGCCGCCACCACCCGGACGCTGTCGCCCTGGGGCGTGCGCGCCACGGCCTGCTGGGGCAGCAACACCGCGCCGGCGGCCTCGGCCTGCTGCAACTGCACCCGCACGTAGAGCCCGGGCAGCAGCGTGCCATCGGGGTTGGGGACCTCGGCGCGCAGCGTGATCTGCCCCGAGCTGGGGTCGACGGAGAGGTCGGAGAACAGCAGCTTGCCCGGCGACGAATGGAGGCTGCCGTCCTCGAGCACCAGGCGCACCGCCGCCGAGGGGCCCGCGCCGGCGCCCTTGAGCCGGCCGCTGGCGATCGCCGAGCGCAGCTTCAGCACCTCGCCGGCCGGCTGGGTGAAGTTGACATACATCGGGTGGATCTGCTGGACCACGGCCAGCTGGGTGGCCTCGCCCTGCCCCACCAGCGCGCCCTCGGTCACCAGCGCCCGGCCGATGCGGCCCGAGATCGGCGCGACCACCGTGGCGTAGTCCAGGTTGATCTGCGCGGTCTGCACGGCCGCACGGCCGGCGGCCACGTCGGCCTGCGCCAGCTGGCGGGCGGCCACGGCGTTGACGTACTCCTGCTGGCTGATCGCGTTGGCATCGACCAGCGGCTTGGAGCGCTCGGCCAGCGCCTCGGCCTGCATCAGGTTGGCCTCGGCACGCTGTTGCACCGCCTGCGCGGTGGCCAGGGCGGCGCGGTAGGGTGCGGCGTCGATGCGGAAGAGCAGCTCGCCGGCGCGGACATCGCTGCCCTCGCGGAACAGGCGCTCCTGCAGGATGCCGGCCGCACGCGCCCTCACCTGCGCCACCCGCGAGGCCTCGGTGCGACCGGGCAGCTCGGTCACCACGCCCACGGTGCCGGGGGCGACGATGACCACGCCCACCTCGACCGGCGGCGGCGCGGCCGCAGTGGAGGCGCCGTCGCGGGCGCCACAGGCCGCCAGCAACAGCGTCAAGGGGCAGGCCAGGCGCCAGAGGCCACGGCCTGCGGCCCGGCCGGGTCCCGTCTGGGCTGACGCCCGACCCGACCACCGCTCAGTCGCTGCGCAAGAAACACCAGGACTCCGTGAACCCGCCGCCCAACCCGAGGCCGCACCGATGAAGAGCGTCATTCCAGAACCTTTCCAGGCAGAGCGCCCATAGGCGCCCCCCGATGTCGATCAAACCGCCACCACCTCAGTCGCGCAAGCGCTCCAGTGCCGCACCCACCGCCGAATGCGCCGGCTCGGCCAGCGCGGCCACCGCCGACCAGCGTCCGCCCGCAGGGCGAAGCAGCCGCACCGCCCGCGGCAGGCTCTCTTCCAACAGGCGCTCCAAACTGCCGGCCAGCTGCGTGCGCTGCGACGCCGAGCCCTCGCCACCGTGCAGCACCACGAAGGGAAACACGGCCGACATCGACCAGAGCCGGAAGGTCTCGCCCTCCAAGGCCTCGGACAGGCCGGGAAAATCAGCGGCTACCGCCCTCAGCACCGCCAGCAGTTCCTGGCCGGCTGGCGACTTGTCGAGCACGAACAGATAGGCCCCCGCTGCGCCCGGCGTACCAAAGTCACCGGCGCGCTGTCGCTGGCGCAGATGCTCGGCGGCGAGCCGGCCCAGCTGGCCGCGGCGCTTGGCCTCACCCATGGCAGACCCGGTCATCCGGCAGTCGAAGGGCAGCACATGGGTGGCACTGGGCGGGCAACGGGTTCATGGGTGGGGTTCCTGGGGCGGCGCCCGGGACCGAATCCTGGCAGCGGGGGCGAAGGATAAGCGCAGTCGCCAGGCGGCAGCTGTCAGGGAGGCAAACCGGTGGGCCAAGGCGCACACGCGCTCAGGCGGGCGGCAGGCTCTCGAGGACGGCGCGGGCCATCCTCGAGGCAGCGCCCCGGTGGGCCGCCGCGAAGTCCAGCGCCCGCTCGGACATGGCCTGACAGGCCACCGGATCGGACCGCAGCGCATCGGCTCGCTGCAGCGCCGCGGGCATATCGGCCACGCGCTCGGCGGCGCCCGCGGCCAGCGAGAGCCGGGCGGCTTCCTCGAAATTGAAGGTGTGCGGCCCCATCAGCAGCGGACAGCCGCAGGCCGCGGCCTCGATCAGGTTCTGCCCGCCCAGGGGCGCGAAGCTGCCACCGAGCAAGGCCAGCGCAGCCGCCGCGTAATAGGCTGGCATCTCGCCGAGGCTGTCGCCGAGCCAGACATCGGCCGCCAGCGCGGCGGCGTCGGGCACGCCACCGGGCCAGGCGCTGCGGCGCGACAGGCTGAGGCCGCAGCCTGCGATGCGCTGCGCCACCTCGTCGAAGCGCTGCGGGTGGCGCGGCACGATCAGCAACCGGGCGGGGGCGTCGTTGCGGTCGGTGCCACCTGGACCCGTTCCTGAAGAGGCGTCGGCCCCCGCGGCCGGGGGCATGGTCCCACCCACCCCCTTCGCCTGGGCGAGCCAGGCGTCGAGCAGCGCCTGCTCCTCGCCCTCGCGGGTGCTGGCGGCCAGCACAAGCGGGCGGGCGCTCGCGGCAGCCCAGCGGTGGCCGAGCGCCAGCTGTGCCGGATCGGGCTCGATGTCGAACTTGAGGTGGCCCATCACCTCGACCCGCGGCGCCCCCGCCAGGCGCAGGCGCTGGGCATCGGCCTCGGTCTGGGCCAGCGCACGGGCGAGCGAGGCCACCGCGGGTTGCAACAGTGCCGCGAAGCGCTGGCCGCGGCGCAGGCTGCGTTCGGACAGGCGCGCATTGGCCAGCAGCAGGGGCACGCCGGCCGCCTGCGCCGCGTGCAGCAGTTGGGGCCAGATCTCGGTCTCCATCAACACGCCGCCGACCGGTTGCCAATGCGCGAGGAACCGGTCCACCGCGCCGGGCGTGTCGTAGGGCAGCCAGCACTGCGCATCGCCTGGCTGCAGCAGCGCGGCGCCAGCCGCTCGGCCGGTGGCCGTGCCATGGGTGAGGAGCAGGCGCAGGCCGGGGCACTGGCGGCGCAGTGCGTCGATCAAGGCCGCGGCAGCCCGTGTCTCACCCAGCGAGACCGCATGGATCCAGAGCGGGCGAGGCCTGGATCCGCGCCGGGCATCGGCTGCAACGGCGCCGTCGGCGTAGAAGCCGAAACGCTCGCCCACCGCGTGGCGATAAAGCGGCTCGGCACGCCCACGCCACCACAGGCGCAGAGCGTAGGCCGGGGCGAGCAGGATCAGCAGCAGCCCATACAGCCAGCGTGCCCGGGTGGCCCGCCACGGATCGATCACGGCCGGTGCCGCCGGCATGCCCGCGCCCGACCGGGCTGCCTCGCCCTGGCCGGGCTCGCTCATCGCGCCACCGGCCTCAATGAGCCGCGGCCGTCACCTGCGCGTCGGGCTTGACGGCCCGCAGCGCCGCCATGAACTGCTTCTCGATCCGGTGCAGCGCCTTCTGCGTCTTGCCCTCGAAGCGCAGCACCAGCACCGGGGTGGTGTTGGAGGCCCGCACCAGGCCGAAGCCATCGGGGTAGTCGGCGCGCAGGCCGTCGATGGTGATGATCTCGGTGGCGCCGGGGAAGCGGGCTGTCTTCAGCAGCCGGGCGACCACCTCGTGGTGCTCGCCCTCGGCGCAGGGCACGTTGATCTCGGGCGTGCTGAAGCTGGTGGGCAGTGCGTCGAGCAAGGCGCTGGGGTTGGCGTGGCGCGAGAGGATCTCGAGCAGCCGCGCCGCGGTGTAGGTGGCGTCGTCGAAGCTGTACCAGCGCTCGCCGAAGAAGATGTGACCGCTCATCTCCCCGGCCAGGGGCGCGGCGCGCTGCTTCATCTCGGCCTTGATCAGCGAGTGGCCGGTGCGCCACATCACCGGCTGACCGCCGGCCTCGCGGATGGCCTCGGCCAGGCGCTGACTGCACTTCACATCGAAGAGGATGGGCGCGCCGGGGTGGCGCTGCAGGATGTCGCGGGCGTAGAGGATCAGCTGGCGGTCGGGGAAGATGTTGTGGCCGTCGGCGGTGACGACGCCCAGGCGGTCGCCGTCGCCGTCGAAGGCCAGGCCCAGCTCGGCCCCGGTCTCGCGCACGGTGCGGATGAGGTCGGCCAGGTTCTCGGGCTTGGAGGGATCGGGGTGGTGGTTGGGGAAGTTGCCGTCGACCTCGGAGTAGAGCTCGGTCACCTCGCAGCCCAGCGCGCGCAGGATGCCCGGAGCGGAGGCGCCGGGGATGCCGTTGCCGCAGTCGACCACGATCTTCATCGGCCGCGCCAGCCGGCAGTCGGAGACGATGCGGTGGTGGTATTCGGCGCCGATGTCCATGCGGGCGCGGCGGCCCCGGGCCTGGGTGTAGTCCTCGGCCTCGATGCGGCGGCGCAGGGCCTGGATGTCCTCGCCATGGATGGCGCGGCCGGCCATCACCATCTTGAAGCCGTTGTAGTCCTTGGGGTTGTGGCTGCCGGTGACCTGGATGCCGCTGTGGCAGCCGTGGGCGCCACGGGTGGCCGCCACGTAATAGAGCATTGGGGTGGTCACGGCGCCGATGTCCACCACGTCCAGCCCGGTGGAGGCCAGCCCGCGGATCAGCGCCGCCGCCAACGACGGCCCCGAGAGCCGGCCGTCGCGCCCGACCGCCACCGCGCGCTCGCCCAGGCGCCGCGCCTCGGAGCCGAAAGCCCGGCCCAGGTGCTCGGCAAACCGCTCATCGACCGTCTGACCGACGATGCCGCGGATGTCATAGGCCTTGAAGATGGAAGCGGCGACTTGCATGCGGGGTCTCCGTGAGGGGAAGCCTCCATTGTAGGAAGCGGCCACTGGCTTGGCCGTGGTGCGTTGGCCGGGGTGGGTTGACCGAGATGGGCGGCCGCCATGGGCCGGGCCCGTGACCGGTCAACGACCCGCGGGTGACCGACGCAAGACCGCGGTAGGACAATACCGCGATGCTGAACATCAACAAGTTGATCACGGGTGGCAAGGGCTTGGCCCCCGTGCTTCTGAAACGCGCGGCGACCCTCGAGCTCTCCGGGGAATTGCCGCAGACAGGCCACCTTGACACCACGGATTCGCAGGGCCGCTTGCTCGGCATTCGGCTGCCGCAAGGCACCGAGCTCCGGGGCGGCGATGTGCTGGTTGCTGAGGACGGCTCGCTGGTGCGGGTGATCGCTGCAGGCGGTGATTCAAGCGGTCTCACCGAAGCGACCGCCACACTGCCCGCGCGTGGAAGACCGATCGGCATCGCCGTGAAGCCCGCCGCGGCACCCCATGTGCACGGGCCGGGTTGCGGTCACGGTCACTGAGCGTCAGCAGACCCGACAGATCAAGAGCGGAGGGTTGCGCCCCGCGGTTGGAGCGGTGCAAGAAACGCTTGTCACCCGCCCTTCACTTGCTCGTGGATCTCGCTCGCGGTTACTCGAGCGTGATTGCTCGGAAAACCCAATGAAAACGGGCCCCGAGAGGCCCGTTTCTTCTAGCGTTTTTGGCGGAGTGGACGGGACTCGAACCCGCGACCCCCGGCGTGACAGGCCGGTATTCTAACCAACTGAACTACCACTCCACGTGGCTGACAGCTTCTTGCAGTGACTTGCGCCGCTGCTCAAGTGCCGTCAAAACTTGGCGTCCCCTAGGGGATTCGAACCCCTGTAATCACCGTGA
>CAISYQ010000471.1 GCA_903889735.1 uncultured Methylibium sp. | reverse complement strand
GCCGCATCAACGCCGAGGACCCGTTCCGCAACTTCCTGCCCTCCACCGGCCGGCTGGTCCGCTACCAGCCGCCGGGGGCCACGATGGTGGCGGCCGGACCGATGCCCGCGGACGGCGGCGTGCGGGTCGACACCGGCGTCTACGAGGGTGGCGAGATCCCCATGCACTACGACTCGATGATCGCCAAGCTCATCGTGCACGGCAAGGACCGCGGCGAGGCGATCGCCCGCATGCGCGAGGCGCTCAACGCCTTCGTGATCCGCGGTATCAACAGCAACATCCCCTTCCAGTCGGCGCTGCTGGCCCACCCGAAGTTCGTGGCCGGCGACTTCAACACCGGCTTCATCGCCGAGCAGTTTCCCAAGGGCTTCCGGGCCGAGGACGTGGCCCATGAGGACCCGGACTTCCTGGTCGCGCTGGCCGCTGCCGCCAACCGCCGATTCCTGGAGCGCGCCGCTGCCATCAGCGGCCAGCTGCCGGGCCATGGCGTGCAGATCGGCAGCCAGTTCGTCGTCGTGGTCCGGGGCGAGGAAGGCCGGCATGAGCACCGGCCGGCCACCGTCACGGCCACCAGCAGCGCGATCACCGTCGAGGTGGGCGAGCACCGCTACGAGCTCTCGGGCAACTGGCTGTTCCGCGGCGTGCGCGTGCTCGGCCAGTGCAATGGCCGCTCGTTCGCGGCCCAGGTCGAGCGCGATGGCGTCTGGATCCGGGTGGCGCACAACGGTCGCCGCCTGGAGGCGCTGGTGCTCTCGCCCAGCGCCGCCGAGCTGCAGAAGCTCATGCCCTACAAGGCCCCGCCCGACACCAGCAAGCAGCTGCTCTCGCCCATGCCCGGCCTGTTGGCGAGCATCTCGGTCACGGTGGGCCAGATCGTCAACATCGGCGAGCGGCTGGCGGTGGTGGAGGCGATGAAGATGGAGAACATCCTCGTGGCCCAGCGCGACGGTACCGTGCTGGAGATCCTGGCCAAGTCGGGCGAGAGCCTGACGGTGGACCAGCCCATCCTGCGGTTCGCCTGAGGAGCGGTCGATGAGCCAGGATGCCAAGCCCTTCCGGATTCTCGGCCTGCAGCAGATCGCCATCGGCGGCCCCGACAAACAGCGCCTGCGCGCGCTGTGGGTTGACATGCTGGGCCTGTCCGTGACCGGCAATTTCGTGTCGGAGCGCGAGAACGTCGACGAGGACATCTGTGCCATGGGCCGCGGCCCGCACGCCGTCGAGGTCGACCTGATGCAGCCGCTGGACCCGGACCGCAAGCCCGCCGTCCACACCACGCCGCTCAACCATGTGGGCCTGTGGGTCGATGACCTGCCCAAGGCGGTCGAGTGGATGGCGGCCCATGGCGTGCGCTTCGCGCCGGGCGGCATCCGCCAGGGTGCTGCCGGTCACGACATCTGCTTCATCCACCCCAAGGCCAGCGACGAGTTCCCGGTGGGCGGGGAGGGGGTGCTGATCGAGCTGGTGCAGGCGCCGCCCGAGGTGGTGGCGGCGCTGGGCTGACCGACGGGCCGGCCCTCAGCCGGGACCGGACCCGAACTGCCGGTCCACGCCGAGCCGCTTGAGCTCGTCGACCACCAGTTCCAGCCGCAACAGCGGGCTGTCGAGCGCCATGAGGCGGTGCTTCTGCGCTGTCTCCAGCGGCAGCAATTCGCACCAGCGGTTGGCCAGCCAGCCGCAGTCGTCCCAGCGCCAGGGCGGTTGCAGTGGCAGCTCGGCAGCGCTGCCGGCCTGGGCCTCGATCTGGCGCAGCAGCCCCTGCAGGGCGCGTGCGGCCACGGCCAGGTCATCGGGCACCGCCAGCGGCGTGTCGTCCGGCAGCGCGGTGGCGTCGCCCACCCACAGGCCATGGCGCAGCTGCTCGCTGCGGTCGAGCCGGAACCGCTGTCCGCCGGTGCAGCGGATCATCATCAGGCCCGGCTGCGGGCGGCTGAGTTCGGTGATGTGGGCCAGGGTGCCGACCGGCTGAAACGCCTCATGGGCGAAACCATCACCGCGGGGCGGTGAGCCGGCGGGCGGCGCACGCCGGACCTCCGAGCCCTCGCTCAGGCAGACCACGCCGAAGGGCCGGCCCTCCTTGTGCGCGCGGCCGATCATGTCGAGGTAGCGCACCTCGAAGATCCGCAGCGGCAGCAGGCCGCCGGGAAAGAGCACCGATTGCAACGGAAACAGCGGCAGCCCGGTCAGGGGCGGATCAGGGGTGTCCATGCGCCATTGTGGGGTGGCGCGCGGTCCCTGCGGGCCACCGCCTTGCGAAGGCGCAAGCCCCACAGTCCCTGCACGTCTTAGCGTGGGGCATTCTTCAGCTCTGTGTGGAGGTCCCCATGAAAGCTCGCGCGTCCTGCTCGCTCGGCCTGGTCGCCTTGGTCATGACCACCTGGGTCGCTGGGCCGGCCTGGGGCCAGACCAAGGCCGGCCCGGTCGATTTCGGCAAGCGGGAGTTCATGTCCAACTGCGCGAGCTGCCACGGACCGGGCGGCAAGGGCGACGGGCCCCTGACCGACCTGCTGACCAAGAGCCCGCCCGACCTCACCCGGCTGGCGGCGCGCAACGGCGGCGTCCTGCCGATTGCCCGGCTCTACGAGGTGATCGACGGCACCGGTGTGGCCTCCCATGGCCCGCGGGACATGCCCGTCTGGGGCCTGGACTACAAGACCCAGGCTGCCGAGCACTACATGGAAGCGCCCTACGACCCCGAGGCCTACACCCGAGGCCGCATCCTGGCCCTGCTGGAGTACATCAACCGGCTGCAGGCGAAGTAACTGCGGCTAACCGCTTTGCGAATCCACACGCCATAGCGCTGGTTGGCCTGTGGGGTGTGGGGTGTCGGATCTTGTCGACTTCTTTGGCTGCTGTCAGGGCTCGGGCTTACCCTGATGGACAAGATGATCGATTTCTCAGTATATTGGAATGTGCTTATATGATTATTTGAAGTTCATCGCCTCGTATCGCCAGGGTGATGCGTCCCAACATCGCAAGGAAGTGCTGTGAGCAAGGACAAGGATTCAGCGCCAACGGGGCGTTTGTTGAGGGCGCCCGAAAATTTCCTGAGCCCCGAGGATGTGAAGACCGTCTTCAGGGAAGCCAGGGATGGTCGGCGCCATTTCCTGCGTCAGGCCTTTGCCGCCGCGTCCGCCGGCGCTGCCGCATCGCTTGCCGCCGCGCAGGCCAATCCGGTGGGCGGCGAGGGCGATTCCAATATCCTCGAACTGCCTGAGCACTCCAGGGGTCTCGGCAAACCGGTGGTCAGTGACGGATACGGAAGACCATCGCGCTACGAATCCAATGTCCAGCGTCGTCAGAGCCCTGGCCTGACGCAGACGACCCAGGCTTCGGTGTCATTTGCGCCGCTGCAGTCTCTCTTCGGCATCGTCACGCCCAGCGGCCTGCATTTTGAGCGTCACCACCAGGGCTGGTGGGACATCGATCCCTCCAAGCACCGGTTGATGGTCAATGGCTCCGATGAGAGGATGCTGAAGAAGCCGATGGTCTTCAATCTCGACGAGATCATGCGGCTGCCATCGGTGTCTCGCTTTCATTTCATCGAATGCGGTGCCAACACGGGCATGGAATGGGGCAACGTGGCCGTACCCACCTGTCAGTACAGCCACGGCATGATCTCCTGCAGCGAGTTCACTGGCGTGCCGTTGAAGGTCCTGCTCGACATGTGCGGTGCCGACTGGAAGCGCGGCCGCTTCGTGCTGGCCGAGGGCGCGGACGGGTCATCGATGACAAGGACGATTCCCCGTGATCTCATCGACAGCGGCGAGGTGCTGGTCGCCTACGGCCAGAACGGCGAAATGCTGCGTCCCGAGCAGGGCTACCCGCTGCGGCTCGTCGTGCCGGGAGTTCAGGGCGTCAGTTGGGTGAAGTACCTGCGCCGCATCGAACTCGGTGACCAGCCTTATGGGACCAAGGACGAGGTGATCCACTACATCGACCTGATGCCCGACGGTTTGCACCGGCAGTATTCATCGCTGCAGGAGGTCAAGAGCGTGGTCACGACGCCCTCGGGGGGGCAGGTGCTCCTCGACAAGGGCTACTACAACATCTCCGGTCTCGCGTGGTCGGGACGCGGCAGGGTGAAGAAGGTCGATGTCTCGGTCGATGGTGGGCGCAACTGGCGAGTGGCGCGACTCGAGGGCCCTGTCATGTCGAAATGCCTGACTCGGTTCAATATCGACTGGGTGTGGGATGGCAAGCCGTCGCTGGTTCAGAGCCGCGCTACCGATGAAACCGGCCATGTGCAAGCCACCTATGCGCAACTGCGGGGCGTTCGCGGCAGCCGCTCGATTTATCACAACAACGCCATCCAGACCTGGTTGGTACAGGAAAGCGGCGAGGTGAAGAATGTTCAGCTGGCGTGAAGTCTGCGCCGCGGCGCTGGGTGCCCTCCTGACGGCGTCCGCCTTGGCCGGCGATGTCGCCCACCCCGGCGTGGGTCGCACTGCCACGTCGAAAGAGCTGGCGGCCTGGGACATCGACGTGCGACCGGATCTCAAGGGTCTGCCAAAGGGGTCGGGTTCGGTGGCCCGGGGCCAGGATGTCTGGGAGGCCAAGTGCTCGTCTTGCCACGGCATATTCGGTGAGTCGGGGGAGGTGTTCAATCCCCTGGTGGGCGGCACCACCCAAAGGGATATCGAGACCGGCCGAGTCGCGCGCCTGACTGACAGCGCCTTCCCGGGCCGCACAACCCTCATGAAGGTGGCGCACATCTCCACCCTGTGGGATTACATCAACCGCGCCATGCCCTGGAATCAGCCGAAGTCGTTGAGTGTGGAGGAGGTCTATGCCGTCACGGCCTACCTTCTGAATCTGGGCAGCATCCTTCCTGAAGATTTCGTGCTGTCCGACCAGAACATGGCTGAGGTGCAGAGGCGGCTGCCCAACCGCAACGGTCTCAGCACCCGGCACGGCCTGTGGCCTGGCAAGGAGTTCGCTGGATCCGCCCGTCCGGACGTCCAGGGCTCAGCGTGCATGAGCGCTTGCAGCGGCGAGCCGAAGCTGGTGTCCTTCCTGCCTGATTTCGCGCTCGATGCGCACGGCAACCTGGCCGACCAAAACAGAACCGTGGGCGCTCAGCACGGCATGGTCACTGCACGTCCCGCAGCCAAGGGCCCATCACCGGCCGGCGCCGCGCCCGCCGCCGTGGGGGACGGGAAAGCGGCATTGGTTCTCTTGAAGAAGCACGCCTGCACTGTCTGCCACGGAATGGACAACCGGGTGGTTGGGCCCGCGCTGCGCGAGATCTCGCAAAAGTACAAGGGCCGCGATGACGCGGCCGGCTACCTCGCGGGCAAGATCAAGGCAGGCGGCAGTGGGGTCTGGGGCGCGATCCCCATGCCAGCACAGGCCCTGGATGAGGCGGACGCTCTGGCCATCGCGCGCTGGCTGTCCGCGGGCGCGCCGAACTGAAGAACCCTGGTCGGCATGGGCGCCGCAACACGTTCCCATCCGTACCGAAACTGTGATCGTCATCATTGAAGGAGACACCCATGACCACACGACGTGAAGTTCTCAAGCGCAGTGCCACCGTCGCATCGTTGCTGATCGGTGCCGGCTTGTTACCGGGCCTTGCTCGGGCGCAGGCGGGCAGTTACCAAACCGCCGCCTTCGAAGCCAAGACCATGGCCGATCTCATGAAGGCGCTCGGCGGTTCGGCACCGGCCGAGAGCAAGGAAGTCACGATCACCGGTCCGGACATC
>CAISYQ010000470.1 GCA_903889735.1 uncultured Methylibium sp. | reverse complement strand
TGGCCGGCATCCTGGGCTACGAGGAGCGCCCGCTGGTCAGCGCCGATTACGCCCGCGACACCCGCAGCAGCATCATCGACGCGCCCTCCACCCTGGTGACCGACGGCACGCTGCTGAAGGTCTACGCCTGGTACGACAACGAGATGGGCTACGCCTGCCGCATGGTCGACCTGGCCTGCCAGCTGCAGCAGCGGGGGCTGTGATGCCCGACGAGGCGCGCACGCGCGGGGCGGACGTTGGGCCGGATATGGTGATGGACGCGGTGACAGACGCCGGACCGCCCCCAGCCGATCCGCCTTCTCTTGGGGGATCGATCGGCGGTGGCGCCGGTCGAGGGGCTCGGCCGGCTCGTCCGCTTCTTCACTATGGCCTCGTCACCACCGCCTACTGGGGCTTCACGCTCACGGATGGCGCGCTGCGCATGCTGGTGCTGCTCCACTTCTACCGGCTGGGCTACTCGCCCTTCGCCCTGGCTTTCCTGTTCCTGCTGTACGAGGCCGCCGGGGTGCTGGCCAACCTGATCGGCGGCTGGCTGGCCACCCGCTACGGCATCCAGCGCATGCTGCTGGTGGGGCTGTGCACGCAAATCATCGGTTTCCTGTTGCTCTCGGCCCTGTCGCCCGAATGGACCGCGGCGATGTCGGTGGCCTGGGTGGTGCTGGCCCAGGGGGTTTGCGGCGTGGCCA
Source organism: uncultured Methylibium sp. (assembly GCA_903889735.1). Taxonomy (GTDB): domain Bacteria; phylum Pseudomonadota; class Gammaproteobacteria; order Burkholderiales; family Burkholderiaceae_C; genus Methylibium. The sequence goes on along the minus strand of CAISYQ010000470.1, from coordinate 4,444 downwards.
AGGACCTCACGAAGACGGCCAGCAAGTCGGCCATCAAGCTCACGGCGGGTGCGGCCTCGGGCCAGCTGTTTCGGTGGGTGGCCTTCTTCACCGGCAGCAAGAACGCGATGAAGGGCGTGGGCTTCTTCCTGGGCGGCCTGCTGCTCCAGACCCTGGGCTTCCAGGCCTCGCTCTGGGTCATGGCGGCGTTGTTGGCGGGGGTGCTGGTGGGCGTTGCGGCCTTCGTGCCGCCGCTGATGGGCAAGGGCCGGGCCTCGCGGTCCGCGCGCGAGCTGTTCGCCAAGAGCCGGGGCATCAACCTGCTGGCGGTCGCGCGGGTGGCGCTGTTTGGTGCGCGGGATGTCTGGTTCGTCGTCGGCGTGCCGGTGTTCCTGTATGCCTCGGGTTGGAACTTCACCATGGTGGGCGGCTTCCTGGCCTTGTGGACCATCGGCTACGGCCTGGTGCAGGCGCTGGCGCCCGCGCTGGTGCGCCGCAGCGAGGACGGCTTGAGCACCGAGGTGCCGGCCGCGCAGCGCTGGTCGGCGCTGCTGGCCGCCGTGCCGGTGGGCTTGGCGCTGGCGGTGGCCCTGGAACTGCCACGGCTTGAATGGGTGGTGGTGGTGGGGCTGGGGCTCTTCGGCGTGGCCTTTGCGGTCAATTCCTCGGTGCATTCCTACCTGGTCCTGGCCTACGCAGGTTCCGAGAAGGCCGCCGAGGACGTGGGCTTCTACTACGCAGCCAACGCGCTGGGCCGCTTCATCGGGACCCTGCTGTCCGGGCTGCTCTACCAATGGGGCGGGCTGCTGTTCTCGCTGTCGGGCTCCGCGGTGATGCTGATCGCCTGCTGGGCGGTGACGCTGGCCTTGCCGCTGAGGTTGCCGCGACCGCTCGCGCACCCGCTCCCGAGCCCGCTGCCCGCGGATCTTCGCCCCCTTGGCCCCCTTGACCCCCCGGACCTGCCTCCAGCCCTGGCACCCGCCGGGACACCGCAGGCCCCGCAAGAGACCCGCCGGGTCCGCCCGGCCGGCCCGACCTGAAGCCGCCCGTCATGGATGAAGCCCTCGCCGTCGCTGCGCTGGCCGCCCTGGCCCAGGGCCTGCGCCTGCGGGTCTTCCGTGCCCTGGTGGGGGCCGGGCCCCAGGGGCTGACCCCGGGGGCGCTGGCGGCGGCGCTCGGGCTGCCGGCCTCGACCCTCTCCTTCCACCTGAAGGAGCTGATGCGGGCCGGCTTGGTGACCCAGCAGCGCGATGGTCGCCGCCTGATCTACCGACCCGCGCTCTCGCAGATGAATGCGCTGCTGGACTACCTCACCGCGCATTGCTGCGAGCAGGCGTCATCTCAGGATTGCGAGCTTGCCCCGGCCGCAAGCTGTTTCTGCTGATGACCGGCTGTAAGCCACGCCCCCCAAATGCCATCTTTCTGGAGCGCATATGAGTGAAAAGATCTACAACGTCCTCTTCGTCTGCACCCACAACTCGGCCCGCTCCATCATGGCCGAAGCCCTGCTGAACCGCTTGGGCACGGACCGGTTCAAGGCCTGGTCGGCTGGCAGCCATCCCAGCGGGACCATCAACCCCGACGCGATCAGAACGCTGGCGGGCTTGCACATCCCTCACGAGGGCTTGCGCAGCAAGGACTGGGACGAGTTCGCGCAGCCTGGCGCCCCGGTGCTGGATTTCGTGTTGACCGTCTGTGACAAGGCGGCGGGTGAGGTGTGCCCGGTGTGGCCCGGCCAACCGATGACGGCGCATTGGGGTGTCGCCGATCCGACAGCCTTCGAGGGCAGCGAGGAGCAGAGGGTCCGCGCATTCCGCGACACCGCCCTGAACCTGAAGCGTCGGATCGAATTGATGTTGGCCCTGCCCATGGCCTCGCTCGACCGGATGGCGATCCAGCGCGAGATCCTGGACATCGGGTTGCGTTGAGCCGTGAGCGGAGCCGCAATGCCCTCACAGCCCCCCGCCGCGGGGACGTTGAGCGTTTTCGAGCGCTATCTCTCGGTCTGGGTGCTCCTGTGCATCGTCGCTGGCATTGCGCTGGGCCGTTTCCTCCCGGCGCCCTTCCAGGTCGTTGGGCGCATGGAGCTGGCGAATGTCAACCTGCCGGTGGGTCTGCTCATCTGGGTGATGATCATTCCCATGCTGTTGAGGGTCGACTTCGGCGCACTGGGACAGGTGCGCCGGCATTGGCGCGGCATCGGCGTCACGCTCTTCGTGAACTGGGCGGTCAAGCCCTTCTCGATGGCGCTGCTGGGGTGGTTCTTCGTACGGCATGTCTTCGAGCCCTGGCTGCCTGCCGGGCAGGCCGACAGCTACATCGCCGGGCTCATCCTGCTGGCCGCGGCGCCTTGCACGGCGATGGTGTTTGTCTGGAGCCGGCTGACAAACGGGCAGCCGCTCTTCACCCTGAGTCAGGTGGCGCTGAACGACACCATCATGGTGTTCGCCTTTGCGCCTCTCGTCGCGCTGCTGCTGGGCTTCTCGTCAATCACGGTGCCTTGGGCCACCTTGTTGACTTCGGTGCTGCTCTACATCGTGGCCCCGGTACTGATCGCGCAGGTCTGGCGCCGGCAGCTTCTCTTGCGCGGGCCGACGTCTCTCGACGCCGTACTCGCCCGACTCGGGCCTTGGTCGATCGCCGCGCTGCTGGCCACGTTGGTGCTGCTCTTCGCCTTCCAGGGCGAGGCCATCCTGCAGCAGCCCCTGGTGATCGCGATGTTGGCGGTGCCCATCGCTATCCAGGTGGTGCTCAATGCAGGATTGGCCTACGGCCTGAACCGCTGCGTGGGGGAGCCGCACAACATCGCCTGCCCCTCGGCGCTGATCGGCGCCAGCAACTTCTTCGAGCTTGCGGTCGCAGCGGCGATCAGCCTCTTCGGTTTCGAGTCCGGCGCAGCCTTGGCCACGGTGGTGGGTGTGCTGATCGAGGTGCCGTTGATGTTGGTGGTCGTGAAGCTGGTGAACGCGAGCAAGCCCTGGTACGAGCGTGCCCATTCTTGAGGAGTGACTGTGCCGGGGTTCCAGAGAGGCCTAAGCTCTGAGCCATGATCCCGTCTCGGCGCCCTCTGAACCTCTCCGCCGCGTCTCATCGTGGGCGCTGCCCCTCCCCATTCGCCGCCGCATCGATGCGGATGGCGGCCTGACCCTGTGGAGCAATGCCTTGCAGCCTGATGACAACCACTTGCCGCTGATCGACCCCGCGCTCTTCGACCGCCCGAGCGGCGCGCGCTTCCATGGGGCGGGGCGCTCCACCCATGCGCCACGCTTCCTGATGCTCTACGGCTCGCTGCGCGAGCGCTCCTACAGCCGGCTGCTCACGCTCGAGGCCGCACGGCTGCTGCGTGCCCTGGGCGGCGAGGTGCGCCTCTTCGACCCCACCGACCTGCCGCTGCCCGATGGCGCTCCCGAGACCCACCCCAAGGTCGTCGAGCTGCGCGAGGCGGCCACCTGGGCCGAGGGCATGGTCTGGACCTCGCCCGAGCGGCATGGCGCGATGACGGCCATCCTGAAGGCGCAGATCGACTGGATCCCGCTGGCGCTGGGGGCGGTGCGGCCGACCCAGGGCAAGACGCTGGCGCTGATGCAGGTCTGCGGCGGCTCGCAGTCCTTCAATGCGGTCAACCAGATGCGCATCCTCGGGCGCTGGATGCGCATGCTCACCATCCCCAACCAGTCGTCGGTGGCCAAGGCCTTCGCGGAGTTCGACGAGGCCGGGCGCATGAAGCCCTCGGCCTTCTACGAGCGCGTGGTCGACGTGATGGAGGAGCTGGTGAAGTTCACCTTGCTCACCCGCGACGTGGCACCCTACCTGACCGACCGCTACAGCGAGCGCCGGGAAACCGCGGCCGAGCTCTCCCGGCGGGTCGCGCAGCGGTCGATCTGAGCGGCGCGGGCCGCTGCTTTCCGGGCTCCCCAACGGACCCCGCTCGGCAAGGAATCGCGTGCGGCCCCGGGTTTTCACGGGATGGGCAGGGGGTCGGCAGACGGCCAAGACAAGGTCAAGGCAGGTATTATTGACCGGCCGGTCGGTAGAAAATGACGCGTCAGTGCGTCTGTCCCTGGGCCGGCTTCCGGCACCACCGCCCCGAACCAAGGACCCGACATGCCCGCGATGCGCCCCGCCCCCGGCGGCCTGGAAGCGATCGAGACCGCCAGCCGCGACGAGATCGCGGCGCTGCAGCTGCAGCGCCTGCGGTGGTCGCTGCAGCATGCCTATGACCATGTGGCGCATTACCGCCGCCGCTTCGACGAGCAGGGCGTGCATCCCGCCGACTTGAAGACGCTGGCCGACCTGGCCCGCTTCCCCTTCACGACCAAGCGGGACCTGCGCGACCACTACCCCTTCGGGCTCTTCGCGGTGCCGCGCGAGCAGGTGGTGCGGGTGCATGCGTCCTCGGGCACGACCGGCAAGCCCACGGTGGTGGGCTACACCCAGCACGACATCGACCAATGGGCCGGTCTCG
>CAISYQ010000469.1 GCA_903889735.1 uncultured Methylibium sp. | reverse complement strand
GTCTACCGACGCGCTGGGCTACCGATCGGCGCAGCTCGGTGTGGCCGATCTGATGGCGGCCGTCCCGGGCCTTCAGGGCAGGGCGATCGAAGCCGAGCAGGTGGCCCAGATCGACAGCAAGGACATGGACCCGCCGGTGTGGCGCGCGCTCGCGGCGCGGGTGGCGGCACACCTGGCGCGGCCCACGGTGGCCGGCATCGTCGTGACCCATGGCACCGACACCTTGGAGGAAACCGCCTGGCTGCTGCAGCGGGTGTTGGCACCCAGCAAACCGGTGGTGCTGACCGCCGCGATGCGGCCGGCCACCTCGCTGCAGGCTGATGGACCACAGAACCTGCTGGATGCCGTGGCGGTGGCGTCGGAGCCCGGCGCGCGCGGTGTGCTGGCGGTGTTGGCCGGGCGCGTGCACGGCGCGCTCGATGTCCGCAAGGTCCACACCCACCGGCTCGACGCCTTCGGCTCGGGCGATGCCGGGCCCCTGGCCCTGATCGAGGCCGGTCGGCTGCGGCGTTTGCGCGACTGGCCCCGGGGCGAGCCGCTGGGGGCCACGCGGCTGGACGCACCGTCCTGGCCCCGGGTGGAGATCCTCACCAGTCACGCGGGCGCTGGCGGCGCGTTGGTCGAGGCGCTGGTCGCGCAGGGCATTGACGGGATCGTGGTGGCAGGCACCGGCAATGGCACGCTGCACCACGCGCTGGAGGCGGCGCTGGGGCGGGCTGTCACCCAGGGTGTTGCGGTGCGACTCGTCTCGCGCGTGCCCGAGGGTGTCGTGCAGCGCAATGGGGATGATGCGATCCCGGTGAGTGCGGCCTCCACGCCGCAGCAGGCCAGGGTGGAGCTGATCCTGGAACTGCTCGGGCGAATCTGAACCGATGCCGGTGGACGCGGCGCTGGCCTCGCGGGTCAGGCGGGCAGCACCCGCTCGGTGATCGGCGCCAACAGGGGCTCAGCGGTCCGCCCGCCGGCCGGCCCATCGGAGCGCACCCGGCTGACAGGCAAGTCGTTTGGGCGGTTGCGATGCGACGCCTCCCCGCCTGTTGACCAGCCGGCCAAGCCGTGAAGCAAGCGCGTGCGCCGCTCCAGGCACCGTGCCAGCCCTTTGTCGTCGTCGACGTCTCGGCACGCACCGAAGCTGCGCTCGATCACATGGGTCACCCGCCCGCTGGGGGTTGTTTCGGTCACCACCAACGTCGAGCAGCGGGTGCCATAGCGGCCATCGGGCGTGCGGATGAAGGCGGCGGAGAGTTGGCGCTCCAGCGCCAGCGGCAGGCCGGTGGCGGGCAGCAGGGCATCGTCCGCGGTTCGGTTGTCGCCGAGCGCCGCGAAGAGCTGCTCGATCAGTCCGTCCAGCACGCCGTCATCGCTCGCCCATGAGGCTTGGCCATCTCCTTGGTCATCGCCTTGATCATGGCCCTGCCCATCGCCACGCTCAGCGGCGAAGGTCTGCCCCAAGGAGGATTGAGGAGGGTCCTGGGCCGTCGACGACCGGTCTGGCGCAGCGGTGTTCAGCGCCGCCTGCACGGCCGCCTTGAGCCGCTGCACCTTGGGCCAGGGCGTGTCGAGCGCGGCATTCGAGAGACCGTGTAGACCGGTGACCAGCCGCAGCGGGCGGGGAATCTGAGTCCTGCCGTCGCTAATGACGCCGCCAACGGTTCGGTTACCGGCCCAATGCCATTCATCCTGGTCCAAGTCGGCCGCGACCAGGTTGAAGCCGTTGTGGCCTGCGTCGGCCAGCCGCGCCCAATGGGTCTCGAAGGGTTCGCTGGACAGCAGCCAGTCCGTGACCAGCGATCCGCGAGAGGGGGCCTCGGCCGACTGCGGCAGGCCGTCGCGCACATTGGTCACCAGCGCCAGCCGGCCGGTGGCGCTCAAGCCCAGCCAGCTGCCGCCGGCTTGCAGGTCCCGCCCGGCCAGCACCGCGGGGCCGCCGGGCGCCGGCTGCCACCAGTCCAGCGCAGCGGTCGGGCGGTCGAAGAATTCGTCGCGGTTGGAGGTGAGCACGAGCGGGAATCGCTCGCTCTGTCCAATCGCCAGGGCCACGAGGCACATGCTTGAATCTCGCGGGAATCTAGGTGAGGCCCGGCGAGGCGGCTGCGCCGAGATCGATGCCCGTCCCGCCCTCGACGAAATGCTCCACATGCCGCGGACTGGCCTGCCAGGACCCCAGCGACAGGGCGGCCTGCTCGATGGCCCGGGCCACGGTGTCTGGATCGGCGCCCAAGGGCAGGACATAGG
>CAISYQ010000468.1 GCA_903889735.1 uncultured Methylibium sp. | reverse complement strand
GCAGTGCGCTTGCGGTCGAGCCAGAATCTCTTGCGCGCATCGGCGCTGACCGCCACGAAGCCCTCGCCCTGGCGTGAATTGGCGATGCGCACCACCTCGCTGGCGGCACGCGCCACGGCGTCGGCATCGTCGCCGGCGATGTCCCCCACCAGCACCATCTTGGGCAGGCCGCCGCGCTTGCTCTTGGTGGCGTAGCCCACCGCCTTGAGGTAGCGGTCGTCCAGGTGCTCGAGCCCCGCCAGCACCACCGGCGCCTGGCCCGCCGCGACCATGTCGCGCTGCAGGCCGAACATGAAGTCCTTGATCTCGACGATGCTCGGCACCGCGTCCTTGGCATTGCCGAAGAACTCCAGGCAGACGGTGCGGGTGTGGACCGGCATCTTGTGCACGATCCAGCGCGCGCTCGTGATCAGGCCGTCGCAGCCCTCCTTCTGGATGCCCGGCAGGCCGGCCAGGAACTTGTCGGTGACGTCCTTGCCCAGCCCTTCCTTGCGGAAGGCGGAGCCCGGGATGTCGAGCCGCTCGGTGCGCAGCAAGGTCTTGCCCGTGGCGTCGAAGGTCCGGAGCTCGAAGCTCGCCAGCGCCGCATCGTGGATCTTGCCAAGGTTGTGGTTCAGGCGCACCACCTCGAGCCACTGGGCATCGGGCGTCACCATGCGCCAGCTCGCCAGGTTGTCCAGGGCGGTGCCCCAGAGCACGGCCTTCTTGCCGCCGGCGTTCATCGCGATGTTGCCGCCGATGCAGCTGGCCTCGGCCGAGGTGGGATCGACCGCGAACACATGGCCGGCGCGCTCGGCCGCGTCGGCCACCCGCTGGGTCACGACACCGGCCTCGGTCCAGACCGTGGGCACGGGCCGCTCGACGCCGGGCAGCGTCAGCCACTCGACCTCGCCCATGCCCTCGAGCTTCTCGGTGTTGATCACCGCACTCTTCCAGGTCAACGGCACGGCGCCACCCGTGTAGCCGGTGCCGCCGCCACGCGGGATGATGGTCAGGCCCAGCTCAATGCAGCCGGCCACCATGGCCGCCATCTCGGCTTCGGTGTCGGGCGTGAGCACGACAAAGGGAAACTCCACCCGCCAGTCGGTCGCGTCGGTCACATGCGAGACGCGAGAGAGACCGTCGAACTTGACGTTGTCGCGCGCGGTGTGGCGGGTCAGGCGGCGCAGCGTGCGGCGGCGCAGCGCCGCGACGGTGTCGAAGCTGGCCGCGAAGGCCTGCACCGCGTCGCGCGCACCCTGCAGCAGCTCGAGCACCCGGGTGTGGCGCTCAGCAGCCACGGCGTCGAGCTCCGCCTCGTTCTTGTCGGCGCGGCGCTTGTCGACTTCGCCCAGGCGGTGAATCAAGGCCTCGATCAGCAGCTTGCGGCGGCGCGGGTTGTCGAGCAGGTCATCCTGCAGATAGGGGTTGCGCTGAACCACCCAGATGTCGCCCAGCACCTCGTAGAGCATGCGGGCCGAGCGGCCGGTCTGGCGCTCGGCCCGCAGGGCCGACAGCAGCTCCCAGGCGCGGGCGCCGAGCAAGCGTCGGACGATCTCCCGGTCGGAGAACGAGGTGTAGTTATAGGGAATCTCGCGCCGCCGGACGGTGGAATCGGCGGCTTGCGCAACATCGGCGCTCAGGTGCTGCAGGGGAATCGGGGCATTCATCGGTGGCCGTAATCGGCACGACGGTGCCGATAGACGAGATGCTATCGCAGCGCAGCAATCACGCCCCTGGCAAGGGCAAGGCCGAGCGCGACCCGGCCGGAACCCCGCCGCTACCATGCCCCATGGACGCTCCCTGGCCCTACCCGTTCTGGATCGCCCACCGCGGCGCCGGGCACCTGGCGCCCGAGAACACGCTTGCGGCAATGCGCGCCGGCCAGGCCCTGGGCTACAGCATGGCGGAATGCGATGTCACGCTGAGCGCCGACGGCCAGCCCTTCCTGCTGCACGATGCCACGCTGGATCGCACCACCTCCGGCCAGGGCCTGGCGATGGCGCAGCCCTGGTCCCTGCTCCAAACGCTGGACGCCGGCGCCTGGCACAGCCCGGCCCACGTCGGTGAACCGCTGCCCAGCCTGGCCGCGCTCGTCGCCCACGCGCGAGCGACCGGCCTGAAGCTCAACCTCGAGCTCAAGCCCGGGCCGGGCGATGCCGTCCGCTGCGGCCGCCAGGTGGCCGAGGACCTGGCCCGCTGGTGGCGCGACGACGCCAACCCGCCGCCCCTGCTCAGTTGCTTCGAGGCCACCGCCCTGGAGGCCGCGGCCGAAGCCGCACCGCAGCTGCCCCGGGCGCTGTTGTTCGAGTCGCTGCCACCAGACTGGCTGGCCCAGGCGCGGGCGCTGGGCTGCGTGGCCGTCGTCGCCCACCATGCGGGGCTCGATGCCCGCGCCATCGCGGCGGCCCATGCGGCCGGTTTGCGCATGCTGGCCTACACCGTCAACGACGCCCGCGAGGTGCAGCGCCTCCAGACCGCCAGCATCGACGGGCTGATCACCGACGAGGTGGGGCGCTGGGGATCGGCCGCGAGCTGAAAGCCACAACCGATGGGGGGCCCTCGTGGAACACCCTCGCGTCCGACCATCGCCCCGGCACCCCTTCACGGAAGCGCTCGGGTAGCCCCCGGGAATGCACGCGTCCGAGCAATCGCTTCAGCGTACCTCGTCGGGCGGCGACCGCACCAGCGCTTCGACGCCGTAGAACTTGTCCTCGGGCTCGGGCTGCGGCAGCCGGCGGGCGGCACGGATGACCGGGTGGTACCAGGCGAGCAGCGCCAGCAGCAGGGCGCCGGTACCCGCCGTGCCCAGCGCCGCCCGCAGGCCGACATGCTCCCCGAGCCAGCCGCCCAGCAGCGCGCCCGGGCCGGCCGGGATCAGGATCAGCCAGCGCATGGTGCTGGTCATGCGGCCCAGCAGGGGCGCGGGCGTGACCGCCTGGCGCAGCCCGAGGAAGTTGATGAAGATAAGCACCGCGCCGACACCGAAGCAGAACAGCATGAGGGCGAACACCGCCACCCCCATCGCATTGGCCGGCGCCAACGCCAGCGCCGCCCAGCCGATGCCGCAGACGCCGGTGCCGATCACCAGGCAGGGCCCGGGGCCGACCCGCGCTGACAGGCGGTGGCCCAGGGTGCTGGCCAGCACTGTGCCCACGCCCAGGCCGACGAAGCACAGCCCGATCTGCGACTCGTTCAGGCCCAGCGTGCGGGTGGCGAACAGGATCTGCACCACCACCGCTGCGTGGTAGCACATTTGCCAGGCGCCGACGGTGACCGCCAGCACCACGAGCAGGGGCGTGCCGCGCACGAAGCCGAGCCCGGCGCGCAGGTCGGCCCAGAAGCGGCGGTCGGCCCGGCGGTCGAGCCGCTCCTGCACCTGAACGCCGCGCAGGATCGCGACCGAGAAGACGAGCAGCACGGCATCGACCAGCAGCGCCAGGGGCGCGCCCACCAGCTTGATCAATGCCCCGGCCAGGCCAGGGCCGGCGACCTCGGCGCCCGAGGTCGCCAGGGCGTTCTTGGCATGCGCCTCGACCAGCCGCTCGCGCGCCACCACCTGGGTCAGCACGATCTGCGCGGCGGAGCCGGCCGTGACATGGATGCAGCCCATCACGAAGCCAGCCGCATACAGCCACACCATGCTGAGCCAGCCCATCCACCAGGCCAGCGGCACACTGACCACCACCAGCGCGATGGCGCCCTCCCCGACCACATAGACCGGGAGTTTGCGCACACGGTCCAGCCACACGCCGGCAGGCAGCGACAGCAGCACGAAGGGCGCGATCTCCATGGCCGTCAACAGGCCCATCTGCGTGGGCGAGGCATCGAGCAGCACGGCCGCGGTCAGCGGCAGGGCCAGCATCGTGACCTGCCCGCCCAGCGAACTGATCAAGATGGAGGTCCACAGACGCCGGTAGATGGCGTCGTGCAGCAGGTCATCGGGCGGGAGCGCGAACAGCTTCGCGAGGAGGCGGCTCATCCAGCCGCCAACGGCCGGTCCTTGGTGACCCGCTTCCTGATGTGCCGGTCTCTGACCGGGGTCCTCTTCACCGCGTCGGGGCGAGCCCGTGACCACGCTCAGCTGCGGTAGTCGGCGTTGATGGTCACGTACTCGTGCGACAGGTCGCAGGTCCAGACCGTGGCGTGGGCGTTGCCACGGTGCAGATCGACGCGCACGGTGATCTCGCTCTGCTTCATCACCCGTTGGCCGTCGGCCTCGAGGTAGGCCGCGTGGCGGCCGCCCTTCGTCGCGACATGCACCTCATCGAGGTAGAGGTCGATCAGGCCCTGCTCGAGGTCGTCGATGCCCGCATAGCCGACCGCCGCCAGGATGCGGCCGAGGTTGGGGTCGCTGGCGAAGAAGGCCGTCTTGACCAGCGGCGAATGCGCGATCGCATAGGCGACGCGGCGGCACTCGTCCTTGGTTCGCCCGCCATCGATGCGCACGGTGATGAACTTGGTCGCACCCTCGCCGTCGCGCACGATGGCCTGGGCCAGCTGTTGCGATACCGCGATCACCGCCTCGCGCAGCGCGGCGCCCTCGGGCGACTCGAGCTCGGTGATCTCGGGGTGCGCCGCCTGACGCGACGCGATCAGCACGAAGCTGTCGTTGGTCGAGGTATCGCCGTCGATGGTGATGCGATTGAAGGAGCGGTCGGCGGCCTCGCGCACCAGCGCCTGCAGGGCGCGCTGCGAGATGCGGGCGTCGGTGGCGACAAAGCCCAGCATCGTCGCCATGTGGGGGCGGATCATCCCGGCGCCCTTGGCGATACCGGTGATGGTGACCGTGCTGCCGCCGATCGAGACCTGCCGCGACGCCGCCTTGGGCAGGGTGTCGGTGGTCATGATCGCCTCGGCCGCAGCAGCCCAGTTCGCGGCCTTGAGGTCGGCCAGCGCCGCGGGCAGACCGGCCTCGATGCGCTCACTGGGCAGGGTCTCCATGATGACGCCAGTGGAGAAGGGCAGCACCTGCTCGGGCGCGATCTCCAGGTGCCGGGCCAGCGCCTCACAGGTGGAACGGGCCCGCGCCAGGCCATCCTCGCCGGTGCCCGCATTGGCATTGCCCGTGTTGACCAGCAGGGCGCGGATGCCGGGGGCCTCGCCAAGATGCGCCAGGTGCTGGCGGCACAGCTGCACCGGCGCTGCGCAGAAGCGGTTCTGGGTGAACACACCTGCCACCGCGGAGCCCTCGGCCAGCCGAAAGACAGTCAGGTCGCGCCGGTGGGCCTTGCGCACCCCCGCCATCGCGATGCCGATCTCCACACCCGGCACCGGGTGCAGGCTGGCCGGATCGGGAGCAAGAAGGTTCACGGGCATGGGAGTCTTCGGGCGGCGCAGCGCCTCAAGCCAGGCGGCCGTGGCAGAGCTTGTATTTCTTGCCGCTGCCGCAGGGGCAGGGATCGTTGCGCCCAGCGCGGGGCACCCCGGCCATCTGCTCGTTCATGCGCGCGGCCACCTCGCTGGCGGCATCGGTCTCGCTGGCGCCTGTGCCGTCCTCGGAAGGGTGGGTGTAGGTGACGTTGCTGAAGGCTTCTGCCTGCTGCTCGATCGCCGCCGCTGCCTGCGCCACCTCCTCGGCACTGCGGATGCGCACGGTCATCAGCAGGCGGGTGACATCGAGCTTGACCGTGTCGAGCAGCTGCGAGAACAGCTCGAAGGCCTCCCGCTTGTATTCCTGCTTGGGGTTCTTCTGGGCGTAGCCGCGCAGGTGGATGCCCTGGCGCAGGTAGTCGAGTGCCGCGAGGTGGTCACGCCAGTGGGTGTCAAGGGACTGCAGCAGCACAGCGCGCTCGAAACTCGCGAACTGCTCCTGGCCCACCAGCTCCACCTTGACGGCGAAGGCCTCGTCGGCGGCCTTGGCCACCTGCTCGATCACGTCGGTCTCGGTGATCACGTCGCTCTGCGCCAGGGTGGCGGTCAGGGGCACGTCGAGCTGCCACTCCTCACGCAGGACCTTCTCAAGGCCCGCGATGTCCCACTGCTCCTCGACGCTCTCCAGTGGGACGAAGCTGCGCACCACATCATGCATCGCACCGCGCCGCAGGCTGCCAATCTGCTCGTCAAGCGCCTGCGCTTCAAGGATCTCGTTGCGTTGCTGGTAGACCACCTTGCGCTGGTCGTTGGCGACGTCGTCGTACTCCAGCAGCTGCTTGCGGACATCGAAGTTGCGGGCCTCGACCTTGCGCTGCGCGCCCTCGATGCTGCGCGAGACGATGCCGGCCTCGATCGCCTCGCCGTCGGGCATCTTCAGTCGCTCCATGATCGCCTTGACGCGGTCACCCGCGAAGATGCGCATCAGTGGATCCTCGAGCGAGAGGTAGAAGCGCGAGCTGCCCGGATCGCCCTGGCGGCCCGAACGGCCGCGGAGCTGGTTGTCGATGCGGCGCGACTCGTGTCGCTCGGTGGCCACGATGCGCAGGCCGCCGGCCACCTTGACCTGCTCGTGCAGGCCAGCCCATTCCGAATGGAGCTGGGCGATGCGGCGGGCCCTGTCGTCGGCGGGGATGGCGTCATCGGCCTCGAGGAACTGCACCTGCTTCTCGACGTTGCCGCCGAGCACGATGTCGGTGCCGCGCCCGGCCATGTTGGTGGCGATGGTGACCACCCCCGGCCGGCCGGCCTGGGCAATGATCTCGGCCTCGCGGGCATGCTGCTTGGCGTTGAGCACCTCATGCGGCAGGCTGGCGGTCTGCAGCAGACCGGAGATGAGCTCGGAGTTCTCGATCGAGGTGGTGCCCACCAGCACGGGCTGACCGCGCTCATGGCAGTCGCGGATGTCTTGGACCACCGCCTCGTAGCGCTCCCGGCTGGTCTTGTAGACGAGGTCGAGCTCGTCGCGGCGCACCGTCGGCTGGTTGGGCGGGATGACCACCGTCTCGAGGCCGTAGATCTCCTGGAACTCGTAGGCCTCGGTGTCGGCCGTGCCGGTCATGCCGCCCAGCTTGCCGTACATGCGG
>CAISYQ010000467.1 GCA_903889735.1 uncultured Methylibium sp. | reverse complement strand
GGGCCATCTCGCCGTCTACCGCGAACTGCTTGCGAGCGCGCCTCAGGCTGAGCGGTAAGCTCTTTCCTGATCCAGCATCACCGTTTGCCAGTCTCGGCTGGGTCGACCTCCAGGGCCCACAGCGCCGCGTACTTGTGAAACGCATACTGGCCCAGCACCAGCGCCATCAGGAAGCCACGACTCCCGTCCAGAAAACCGCCCCTCAGCAGGTACTGCTGCAGGAAATCGGTGACGAAGCGCAGGGCCGCATAGGGCAGGTTGGCGCGCTGGCCCTTGTCGAATTTCTGCTCGGCAAGGAGGCAGGCGTACTTGAGGTGCTTCTCCTGGACATGCTGATAGCTGCGCCAGGAATAGTGTTTCAGAGACGCCTTCAGCACATGGTCCGCGTAGCGGGGCATCACCAGTGATTCATGGACCTTGTGCTCGCGATATCGCGTGCCTTCGCGCAGAAAAAGCTTGGCTTGGGGAGATGTGTAGCGGCCATGCTTCAGTGGCCGACCAAAGAAATAGGTCTCCCAAGGCAGCTTGAGCCGCGTGCAGTCTCTGCCCGGCGCGTCGAGTACCTGATCGATCTCCCTGCGGAGTGCCGGCGTGACCCACTCGTCGGCGTCGATCGAAAAAACCCATTCGCTGGTGCAGCGCTCCAGCGCCCGGTTGCGTTGCGCGCCGTAACCAGGCCAGTCGGTAACCCAGACCTTGTCCGTGTAGCGCCGGGCAATATCCACCGTGCCATCGCGACTGCCGCTGTCAAGCACGATGATCTCGTCAGCCCAGCCCGCTACCGACTGCAGACAGGCCTCGATGCGATCCGCCTCGTCCTTGCAGATCAACAGCACGGAGATTGAAGTTCGACGGCGGGTTGGATCTGCCTGCTCGGTCATCTTGGCTTTCCTTTCAAGGCCCCTGGTTCGGCCCGCACGCGCCGAACCAGGTCAGTGGTCGAGTAACCATCGACGAACGGAAGGATCACACACTCTCCGCCCCAGCTCTGTACGAGGCGTGCCTCGGCAAGATCTTCGATCCTGTAGTCGCCGCCTTTCACATAAAGGTCTGGCCGCACCCACTGCAACAAGCGCATCGGATCGGGCTCGTCGAACGACGTCACGGCGGAGACTGAGGCCAGCGCAGCCATGACCACCGCTCGGTCCTGCTCGGAATTGATCGGTCGATCAAGACCCTTGCCCAGTCCTCGAACCGACCGGTCCGTGTTGATGGCGACCAGCAATGAGGCCCCCAGAGCGCGGGCCGACTGGAGATAGGTCACATGACCACGGTGCAAGACATCGAACACACCGTTCGTGAAGACCAACGGCCTCGGCAAGGACGGCAACCGCCGAAGCAATGCTTCGGTCGTGCAGAGCTTGTCCTCGATCCGCAAGAACTCCCCGGGATCGCCAGCGGAGGGGGAGGTCATTGCAGCAACTCCTCGTAGCTGACCGAGGCCGTACCGAAACGGCCCACAACCAGCCCCCCAGCGCGGTTGGCCAAGGGCATGGCCTCGCGCAGCGTCATGCCGGCCGCGAGCAACACTGCCACCGCGGCGATCACGGTGTCTCCGGCGCCGGTCACGTCGAACACCTCCCGGGCCTGCGCCGGCACATGCAGGGGTTCACCGGCGTCGAAGAGACTCATGCCTTGCTCGGAGCGGGTGAGCAGCAGCGCACCGATGCCCAGCTTCATCCGCAGCGCCTGTGCGCGCGCGTGAAGATCACGCTCGTCGCGCCAGGCCCCAACCACCTGGCTCAGCTCGGCGCGATTGGGGGTGATGACGTCAGCGCCTGCATAGCGCTGGAAATCACTTCCCTTCGGGTCCACCAGCACCGGCTTGCCGGCGGCGCGCGCCAGTTCGATCATCCGGGCGATGTGGGTCAAGCCGCCCTTGCCGTAATCTGAAAACAGGACGACGTCGTGGTCGGGAAGTGCCCGCTCGAAGTCGCCGGTCATCTGCGCCAGGACCTCATTGACAGGCTCACTCTCGAAATCTGCCCGCAACAGCTGCTGCGAACGCCCGATGATGCGCAGCTTGACGATGGTCTGCAGCCGCGCGTCCTCGCCGAGCAGCGTGCGCACGCCCTGCCGCTCCAGCAGCCCACGCAAACGCCCCGCCGCTTCATCGGCCCCCACCACCGTGAGCAGCGTGACCTGCGCACCCAGCATCTTGGCATTGAGCGCCACGTTGGCCGCGCCGCCCAGGCGCTCTTCCTCGCGGGAGATGCGCACCACCGGGACCGGCGCCTCGGGCGAGATCCTGTCGACGGCACCGAACCAGTAACGGTCCAGCATCACGTCACCGACCACCAGCAAGCGGCTCGCCGCGACAGCTTCCTTGTCAGGCATCACGATGGTCGGACCTCGTTCATCCGTCGATACCGAGTGCGCGTTCCACCAGGCCACACAAGGTATGCCCGATCAGGATGTGCGCCTCCTGGATGCGGGCAGTCACTGGGCTCGGGACGACGATGGCCTGATCGCAGATCGACTTCAACGCCCCGCCGTCGCGCCCGAGGAGGCCGATGCTGATGACGCCGAGCTCGGTCGCCGCCAGGACCGCCTGTTTCACATTGCCCGAGTTGCCGGAGGTCGAGATTGCAACGAGGCAGTCCCCGCGGCGCGCCAGACCGCGCAGCGGGCGCGAGAACACCTCGTTGAAGGCGTAGTCATTGCCGATCGAGGTGAGCGCCGAGGTGTCGGTCGTGAGTGCGATGGCCGCCAGCGGCCGGCGGTCCTTGATGAAGCGCCCGGTCAGTTCTGCCGCCAGGTGCTGGGCATCGGCGGCCGACCCGCCATTGCCGCAGAACATGATCTTGCCCCCGTCGCGCAGGCAGCGCGCCATTGCCTCGCCGGCCGCCTCGATCTCGGCCTCCAGCGGGTGCAGCGCAGCGAAGAGCGCCAGGTGCTCGTCGAGGTTGGTCAGGAAGAGAGAACTCATCGGGGTGGCAGCAGGTGTTTCGCGCAGGATGCAGGTGCCGGCGCCCCAACATTGTGGCCGAGCACGCACCCTCTTCTCTCCATCTTCCTTCATCCCCCCATCCGGAGGCCCCCATCAGCAGGCCCACCTCAGGGCGATGCGCAAACACGTGGCCGTGGCTAATCTTCTCTCACGGCGCCGCGCTGGCACCGCAACCTGAAACCTCAAGGAGATCACCATGCACAAGTTCATCACCAGCCTCATGCTCGCTTTCGCTTCAGCCGCCGCGTTTGCCGCGGTCGATATCAACAAGGCCGACCAGGCCGGGCTCGAGGCCGTCAAGGGCATCGGACCCGGCCTGTCCGCCAAGCTGCTCGATGAGCGCAAGAAGGGCAGCTTCAAGGATTGGGGCGACCTGATCGAGCGTGTGGGCGGGGTCGGCCCCGGCAGCGCCGCCAAGCTCTCTGCCGCCGGCTTGACCGTCGGCGACAAGCCCTACTCGGCCGCCGCCACAAAGCCGGCCGCCAAGGCGCCAGGCACCACAACAGACCGCGGCGCCGACAAAAGCCCCAAAGCTCAGCCCAGCACCCGCAGCACCTCGGCCAAACCCGTCGCGAGCCCGGCCGCTGCGGGGGTGGGTCCGGCCATGCGCTGAGCCGGTCGACCAACCGACCTGATGGGCGAATCCGCTGAGCCGCCCCAAGTTGCTGCCCCTCCCCTTCGATGCGCGGGCCAGGTCAGCACCACGGGGAATGCTCAATCGGCGACCAGGGAAAGAGGCGTGCCCGGTGTCTTGGCATCGGGCACGCCTTCGCGCACCACGGTCGCAGCCGGCCCTGCGCCGGGTCCGCCACCCCAGCCGAAGAAGCGCAGCACCTCGTCGCGCCGTGCCAGGGTGTCCGCCTCACCCAGCGCCATCAGCTCGCGGGTGTAGGGCGCCTCGAAGAGCAGGTAGCTGGCCAGCGCCGCACCCCGGGCATCACCGGCCTCACCCGACACGCCGACCGCCCTCAGCATCGCCCGAACCGGCGCCGGCAGCGCCGGGATGTGGCGCGCGGCGATGTCGTCCAGGCGCTGACTGGGGGCGATCACCAACAGCTCGATCGGCCGCAGCGTCGTGTGCCGGCGCAGCCCGGGCCCGAGCAGGGAGAGCGTCTGGTTGATGCGCTGCAGTCGCTCGATGTCCACCGCCAGCGCGTCCAGGAAGATGTTGGAGAGCGCGTGCCCGGCGATCTGCGCCAGGCTGGGGTAGCCACTGACCTCGGCGCGGGCGCCCGCCGGCTCGTGCAGCCGCCCTGCGCCGATCACGAAGATGCGGTCGGCCCCCAGGTGCACGGCGGGAGAGATGGGCGCGGACTGCCGCATGGAACCGTCACCGTAGTAGCCCTCCACCCCGTGCGCCGAGAGCGGTGCGGCGGGAAAGATGAAGGGGATTGCCGACGAGGCCATCAGGTGGGCCCGCTCGATCCGGGTCCGCACGGCGATGCGCTGGGAGCGGGTCCAGGGTGTGATCTCGTGGACCGTGTCGTAGAAGGTCACATGCTCGCCCGCGCTGTAGCTGGAGGCACTGATCGCCAGCGCATGCAGATGGCCGTCCGCCATCAGCGCGGGCAAGCGCTGCAGGGGCACCATGGCGTCCAGCAGGGCCTCGAGCGGCGCGTTGTCGAGCAGCGAGCGCGGCCTTGCACGCCGCCAGCGCGCCAGGGCCCAGCCCAGGGTGAAGAGGGTGAGCCAGCGCGCGCCGGTGCGGATCACGCCGAAGGCATCGGCACGATAGACCTGTCCGGCCTCGAAGTTCCGCCACACCGCTTCCAGCGCGCCCACGGCGCCGGAGAAATCATCGGCATGGGCGGCGAGCGCGGCGGCGTTGATGGCGCCCGCGGAGGTGCCGGCGATGATGGGAAAGGGATTGATGCCGGGCGCCGCCCCGGCCTCGCGACGCAGGCGCTCGACCGCGGCGAGCACACCGACTTGGTAGGCGGCACGGGCACCGCCCCCGGTCAGGATGAGGCCGGTCTTCGATTTCACGTCTTCAGCATCGTCCGCCCCAGCGGTTCGTGGAGCCGGCTGGAGGATCGCTTGAGCCCGCCTCATTCATAGACCACTGCCGCCTGATCGTGGCTGCCCTGGCGCCAGCGTGCCAGCGCGGCATCGGTGGGGTAGAAGCGCGCCTCGTCGCCGAGGTCGAGCTCGGCCTGCGCGGTGGCACGCTGGAGCAGGAGGCGCACTGGCAGCCCGAGCGTGAGATCGCCTTGGTCGGTCGCCACGCGGCGCGGCGGAAATTCGCCCAGCAGCTCGGCCACGGGGGGTGCCCTGCCGTTGACCGGCACGCGCAGGTAGCGGCCGAAGCGGCAGCGCGCCGCAGCCAGGTCCCAGATCTGGGTCACATTGAGCCGCAGCCCGCCCGAGAAGCGGTCCGGCTGCACCTTGCCCTGCACCACCACCAGGCTGTCCTCGGTCAGCAGCTCCTTGCTGGCGTTGAGCAGTTCCTCGTTGGCCACGGCCTCGATGACGTCGGTCTTGTCGTCGAGCTTGAAGATCGCCACGCGACCGCGCTGGCCGTTGACCACGCGCAGCTCGCTGACGATGCCGGCCAGCACCTGCGGCTCGCGGCTGTCGAGCAGGTCGGCAATGCGGCGGCGCGCGAACTGCCGGACCTCGGTCTCGCACTCGTCGAACAAGTGACCCGAGAGGTAGAAGCCCAGCGCCTGCTTCTCGAGCGTGAGCCGATGGCGGATCGTCCAGGGATCGGCCGGCAGCAGATCGGGCTCGCGGGTGCTGGCGGCGTGGGAGTCGTCGCCGAAATCGAACAAGCCACCCTGGTCGGCATTGGCCGTCTGGGTCTCGGCGTAGTCGAAGGCCAGCGCCACGCTGGCCATCAGCGCGGCCCGGTCGGCATGCAGGGCATCAAAGGCGCCGGCCTTGATCAGGGCCTCGACCACGCGCTTGTTGACCCGCGTGCGGTCCACGCGGCTGCAGAAATCGAAGAGGCTGGCGAAGGGGCCCTGCTCCGCGCCCGAGGGGCCGCGGCCGCGCCCGGCGCGCGCCTCGACGATGGCCTCGATCGCGCCCTGCCCGGTGCCCTTGACGGCGCCCAGGCCGTAGCGCACGCGCCGGTCCGCGACCGGCTCGAAGCGGTAGCCGCCGGCATTGACGTCGGGTGGCTCGAAGGCGATCCCCAGCGCCACCGCGTCGTCGTGGAAGATCTTGAGCTTGTCGGTGTCGTCGATCGACACCGACATGTTGGCTGCGGTGAATTCGGCCGGGAAATGCGCCTTCGCCCAGGCGGTGTGGTACGCCAGCAGCGCATAGGCGGCGGCATGGCTCTTGTTGAAGCCGTAGCCTGCGAACTTCTCCATCAGGTCGAAGATCTCGTTGGCCTTGCCGGCAGGGATGCCCTTGGCCGCCGCGCCCTCGGCGAAGCTGACGCGGTGCTTGGCCATCTCCTCGGGCTTCTTCTTGCCCATGGCGCGACGCAGCAGGTCGGCGCCACCCAGCGAATAGCCCCCCAGCAACTGGGCCACCTGCATCACCTGCTCCTGGTAGACCATGAT
>CAISYQ010000466.1 GCA_903889735.1 uncultured Methylibium sp. | reverse complement strand
CTTCGGCGGCTTCAAGCAGTCGGGCAACGGCCGCGAGTGGGGCGACCATGCCTTCGGCGAGTTCCTGGAGGTCAAGGCCCTGCTGGGCTTTGCGCCCAAGGCCGCGGCCTGAGCGAGTGGGTGCCCGGGCCCGTGTGGTGGGGCCCCAAGGCCCGCCTCATTCCCTCGGGGCCTGCCCCTTCGGCCACAGCACCCACATCGCCAGCGCTTGCTTCATGCGGCCGGCGCGCTCGTCGGCGCCCTCGCCCCAGCCCCAGAAGTAGTCGGCGCGCACGGCGCCCAGGATGGCGCTGCCGGTGTCCTGGGCCATCACCAGGCGCTGCAGCGGGCGGGGCGGTGGCGGGTTGGCGCTCCAGGGCTGGGGCTCGGTGGTCGAGATCCATACCGGTGTGCCGTAAGGCACTGAACGCGGATCGACCGCGATCGAGCGCCCTGGCGTCAGGGGCACGCCCTGCGCCCCGCGCGGTCCGACGGTGGGGTCGGGCAGGGGCTCCTCGCGGAAGAACACATAGCGCGGGTTGGCATCGAGCATCTCCCGCACCCGCTCGGGATGGGCCCGCGCCCAGGCCCGGATCGCTGGCCAGGAGGCCTGGTCGAGCGTGAAGGCGCCGCGCTCGACCAGCCAGCGGCCGACCGAGCGGTAGGGCTGGTCGTTGTGGCCGGCATAGGCCAGGCGCACCGTGCGCGGGCGGCCCTCCGCATCGCGCTCGTCCTGCAGCGACAGCCGGCCCGAACCCTGGATCTGCAGCAGCAGGGCGTCGAGCGGGTCGGCCACCCAGGCAACTTCGCGGCCTTGCAGCGCCGCGCGCGCGGCCGGCAGGGCGGCGATCTCGGCCCGGCTGTACCAGGGCTTGCGCGCCGCCAGATCGGCCGGCGGTGCGTGCAAGGGCACCCCATGGACGCTGCTGCGCGAGCGCACCGCGGGGATCAAGGGCTCGTAGTAACCGGTGATCAGGCCCTCGGTGGCACCGTCCGGCGCGCTGACACGCCAGGGCTGCAGCCTGGATTGCAGCCAGGCCCGCACGCGGGCATCGTCGGGCGAGCCGAGTGCAAGGGCGCTGGCGCAGGCCTCGGCCCAGCCCGGTGCCGGCCGGGCGCAGCCGGCCAACAGCGCCGGCCAGGCGTGCAGGGGCTCGTCCTGGGCCCAGCCGGGCAGGTCGGGCCAATCGGCCCGTTGCCAGCGGGCGATGCCCCGCAACCAGGTCGGTGGGGCCGCGGCGGCGACCCCGGCCGGGCGCTGGGGCGAGGGGTCAGGCGCCAAGACCGACCCAGCGGCCACCTCGGGCGCGCCATGGGGGCTTGGGCTGGGCGGTGAGCTGCAGGCGGCCAGCAGGCCTACCATGGCGACGAGAGGTCCGATCCGGGCCCAGAGGCCGGGCGCGGACCGGGACGACAACTTCGAAGGCGACATGGCTCTGATTCTGCTGGAGGCGCTCGGGGCGGCGGCGCTGCTGATCTTCATCGTGTGGTGGACCATGTTCTCCGGGCGCCGCGGCGGCGAGCCGGCAGCGACCGACGAGGCACCTGCTGAGGGCACCGTCCAAGACAGCGGTCGAGAAAGCCTCTCTGACGACCCACCCAATACCCCAAAGGTGTCGATGGAGCCGGCTGCGGTCGACCCCGAGGCGCCGTCCCGCTGATCAGCCCGGATCGGCGGGCGGCTGGCGCGGCGGCAGCAGGAAGCTGGCGAAGTTGCTGCGCAGCCGGCGGCGCAGCGCAGCGCCGATGCGGGAGCGGTCGGTGACTCGGACGTTGCGCGAGCGGGCCGCCACGCTGAAGGCCAACCAGAAACTCACCCCGAGGTTCAGCGCACCGGTCAGCGGGATGGCCGCCACGCACCACCAGAAGTCGGGCATGCGCAGCGCCTCGAGGCCCAGCGCGCCCAGCGCCGCACCGATCTGACCGGTGGACAGGGTCACGTGGCGCACCTCCACCGGCAGGCCGAAGAAGGTGCCGACCACCGGCACGATGCCGAGCATGAAGCCGAGTGACACGTTGGCCGCGATGCCGGAGATGTTGTCGCGCCACCAGACCGACCAGTGGGCTGCGCGGCGCGCGCCCAGGGCGCCGAGGATGCGCGGATTCCAGCGCAGCGCGCTGTCCAGGCGGCGCAGCACAAACCAGTTCTCGGCCCAGCCAGCGACCAGGCTGGAGGCGAACAGCAGCACGCCGGTGAAGGCCGCGAAGAACAGCGTCGGGCCCAGCAGCGTCACGCTGTGCAGCACGTACAGGGCCTCCTGGCGGTCGACCGGGGTGCCGCCGAACAGCAGGCCGCACAGCAGCTGCACACCGAGCACCAGCGGGAACACCACCATCAGGTTGCCCACGATGCCGGCCGTCTGGGATCGGATCAGGTGGGCGGCCTCGTCGACGAAGCCCTCAATCGCGGCGTCGTCGGTCACGTCGCCGAGCTTGGCGGCCATGGCCGGCGCCGTCATGGCCGGCTGCTTGGTCGCCACCGTCCAGTGCATCAGGTGGACCAGCACGAAGCTCGCCGCGTAGTTGACGCCGGCCCAGAAGCCACCCCAGAAGGCCGACAGCCCCAGCGCCACCACGAAGAACTTGACGAAGGTGGTGCCGGCGATCACCGCGCCGCCGCCGCAGGCCTTGCGCAGCATGACCAGCCACTCGCCACGGTCGCGGGTGATGTAGTGCTCGCCGGTCTCGGCGCTGCGCTCGGCGATCTCCCGGGCCAGCATCGAGTACTGCCTGGCCAGCAGCGCCCGCACGCTGCGCCTCTCGGCGGCCACCTGCACCAGCCCGGCCAGGAGATGCTGCACCTCGCGCCGCAGTTCGGGCGACTGACCGGGGGCCAGCAGCAGGCCCAGCAGGGCCTCCATGCGCCGCGCCCGGGCGTGCAGCTGGTCGACCTGGAACAACAGCTCGACCGAGATGCCATGCTCCTGCAGGTGCTCGCGCACGCTGGCGGCGGCCTGGCGACAGGCATCGAGCAGCAAGCGCAGGAACTGGGCCTCGTGCAGTTGCGCCGCCGCATCACCCGCCTCGGCCGCAGCGCACAGCCGTTCGGTGCTGCGCAGCAGCTGCCGGAAGGGTTGGGCGGCAAGCCGCTCGGGGCTCATGCGCCGACGCAGCGCCGTACCGCCCCCGGCGGCGCTGATCTGCGCCGCCAGCGACATCATCGAGGCGATCACTGGTTCCCGCCAGCCCTCAGGCTGACCCTCGGGGGCGGCCAGTCGGAACAGGCGGCCCACGCTGGCGAGCGTCGCCTCGTCCATGGCCGCGAGCCAGTCGGCGTCGGCGGCATCGGTGAACAGCAGACCGAACAGCTCCGCGAGGTCGCTGGTGGCGGGCGTGCCGGGCAGCAGGTGGGCGCGCAGGCGCTCCTTCAACTCGCTGAACAAGGCGCTGGTCGGCGCAAAGCCGAAGTCGGCCAGCAGGGCGCGCACGTCGATCTCACGACGGAAGGCTCGCAGCAGGCCGACGATGCGCTCCTCATGCTCTGGATGGCGGTCCAGCACCCCGAGCAGGTGGCGCAGCCGCCGCAGCGGCATGGGCGAGCCGTTGACGGAGGGCGCGGCGGGATCCGCGTCGGCCGGCCCGGTGGCGCTCGGGGCGTGGCGCAGCCATTCGAGCAGACGCACCAGCCACAGGTGGCGCTCGGGCTGGCTCGCTTTGGGGTCGGCCGCATTGAGCAGCGCGGTCAGGTCCCAGCGGCGCTGGGCGCGGACTCTGCGGAAGGGCAGGTCGAGCCGCATGACCGGACGTCAGTGCAGGACCGACTGCTGCGACAGCTCGATGGCGGCGATCGGCGCCTCGAAGGAATGGGCGTCGTGGGTCATGCAGAAGAAGCTGCCCTCCATGCGGCCGCGCGGCGCGGCCAGGCGGGCCCAGCTCTGGTATTCGAACTGCTCGCCGGGCTGCAGCATCGGCTGGTGGCCCACGACGCCCAGGCCGCGCACCTCCTGCGCAGCGCCGGCCGAATCGGTGATCAGCCAGCGGCGGCCGATCAGCTGCGCGGCCACATCCCCGGTGTTGACGATCGTCACGTGATAGGCGAAGGCATAGGCCTGCTGTTCGGGGTCCGATTGCTCGGGCAGGTAGCGGGCGACGATGCTGACGGTGAACTCGGGCTTGGGCATGAGGCTCATTCTAGGCAGCCGGCCTCAGGGCCCGCGTGCGCTTCTGCAGATGGGCCGGTGCTTGGCGGAGCGCCACTCACCCGCCGCCCGACAGGGCCGGGTCCGGCGCGAGGTCGAAGGCCACGCAGACCCGCTCCTCATCCGCCGAAAAGGGCAGGGTGCGGTGGAACAGCGAGGAGGGGAAGAGCAGCACATCGCCGACCCGGGGCGCGATCACCTGCCGCGGGAAGTCGGCGTGGCGGCGGGGGTAGCCGTCGCCGTCGGTGCTGAATTCAATGCAGCCGTCCTCGCTGCCCGCCGCCCGCTGCGGAATCGCGAGGTAGACCACCCCGCTGAGCCAGCCGGTCTCGTGGATGTGGGAGGTGAGGTGGCCGCCCTGGCGCATCTTCACGTACCAGGAACTGTTGAAGGTGGTGCGGGCGGGGAAGGCCCGCATGAGCTCGCAGTCGGCGCCCGCGAAGCGCCGGCGGTAGTCATCGACCGCGTCCTCGATCAGCGCGGCCAACTGCCCGAAGGAGGCCTCGGGTCGCCGGAACAAATGGCCAGCCGACTGGATGCCGTGGTGCAGCCGGCCCTGCTTGCGCTCGGCGATCTCGGCCAGCGCCACGTCGTGCAGCAGCGCGGCCGTCAGCGCACTGCCCGGTGCGGCCAGCGGCTCGAGGCGAGCGTGGTGCACGAAGTCCATCGGGCGCGGGCAGAAGCGGCAGGCGTCGGGCAGGCCGAAATTGGCTGCGTGGTGGCCCGACAGCGTGGCCAAGAAGGGCGAGACATGCCGCCCCGTCAGCAGCGGCGGCAGGGCGGTGCGGAAGGCGTCGAAACGCTCGCTCTTGTAGAGGCAGTAGAGCCGGCGTTCCTGCCAGTCGCGCAGTCGCGAGCGCTCGAAGCAGGGGATGGCCTCCTCCAGCCGGCCGCCGTCGTAGAACAGGATGCCGAGGTTGTAGTTGGCCTCGGCATGGTCGGGGTCGATGGCCAGCGCCTGCCGGTAGCTGGCGGCCGCGGCTTCGGGCTGGCCCTGGTCCCAGAGCGTCTCGCCGAGGTTGTTGTGGGCATCGGCATAGCCCGGCTCCAGCGCCAGGGCCTGGCGCAGCGCGGCCGATGCCGCGGCCAGCTGGCCCTGGCTGCGCAGCGCGGCGGCCAGGCTCAGGTGGCCGCGCGCCGTGGGTGTGATCGCGAGCGCGGCGCGGTGGCAGGCCACCGCCTCGTCGAGCCGGCCCTGCAGCTGCAGCACCGCGCCGAGGTTGGCGTGCGCGGCCGCGTAGCCGGGCTGCAGCGCGACGGCTTGACGCAGGCTGGCGGCGGCCTCGTCGAGCCGGCCCAGGTCCTTGAGCGCCGTGCCCAGGTTGTAGTGCGCCACCGCGAATTCGGGCCTGAGGGCGACGGCGCGCCGGTAGGTCTGGATGGCCTCGTCCAGGCGACCGAGTCGCCCGCAAGTGACCGCCAGGTTGAAGTGGATCTCCGGCGACCGGGGGGCGAGCGCGACCGCCCGCCGAAAGCTCGCCGCCGCCGCCTCGAGCTTGCCCTGCTCCGAGCAGGCGCTCCCGTGCAGGTTGTGCAGGGCCAGGTCCTGGGGATGCTGCGCGAGCAGGCGCGCCGAGGCGGCCTCGGCCTCGGGCCACCGGCGGGCCTGGCACAGGCCGATCAGGGCGTTCATCTCGGCCGGGCTGGGCGGCCGGCGCGCGGGGGCAGGTTTTTGCATCGCATCGGTCCCGGGGAGGGTGCGAGCTTAGCCAGCGCGGCGCCGGGCGGCAACCAGGGGGGCATCGGGGCGCGGTCCTTCCCTAGAATCTGACGCATCCCCTCCCCCGAAGGCCACCATGTCCGCTCCCACCCATCGCATCGCCCCCAGCCTCTTGTCGGCCGATTTCGCGCGGCTCGGGGAGGAGGTCCGGACCGTGATCGCCGCCGGGGCCGACTGGATCCACTTCGACGTGATGGACAACCACTACGTCCCCAACCTGAGCTTCGGGCCCATGGTCTGCGAGGCGCTGCGCCCGCATGCGGTGACGGCCGGCGGCGCGCGCGTGCCGATCGATGTGCACCTGATGGTGGAGCCGGTCGATGCGCTGGCCCTGGCCTTCGCCAAGGCGGGCGCCGACCTGATCAGCTTCCACCCCGATGCCAGCACCCATGTGGACCGCACGCTGCAGCTGATCCAGGGCGCCGGCTGCAAGGCCGGGTTGGTGTTCAATCCGGCGGCCTCGCTGGATGTGCTGGAGTGGACGATCGACAAGCTCGATCTGGTGCTGCTGATGAGCGTGAACCCGGGGTTCGGCGGCCAGAGCTTCATCCCCTCGACCCTGCGCAAGCTCGAGCGCGTCAGGAAGCTGATCGATGCCAGCGGGCGTGACATCCGGCTCGAGGTCGACGGTGGCATCAAGACCGACAACATCCGCGCCGCGGCCGATGCCGGTGCCGACACCTTCGTGGCCGGCAGCGCGATCTTCGGCCAACCCGACTACCGGGCGGTGATCGACGCGATGCGCGGGCGGCTGGCGGCCTGAGCGCTGCGGCTCAGGCGCCGGCCGAGTCGTCGGCGGCCTGGGCGGAGGTGTTTTTGGACGCGTCAGCCTGGCCGCTTCTCAGGCGGTTGATCAGGGCATCGAACACCTCGGAGGTCTCGGCGCGGTCGTAGCGCTCGCCGATGACGAGGCAGCCCGAGCGGTCGAAGACAGTGGCTTCGGCCATCTGGCCCAGGGCGCCCTGGGCGCTGCGGGACAGGGAGATCAGCTCCCCGGTGCCGAGCGCGTCCAGGCGGCCCTGGATGCCGCGGGCGATTTGGCGGTAGTCGCCGGCGTGCATCCGCAGCAGCCCGGCCTCGAGGCCGTTGAGCATCTTCAGGGGGGTGGCGAGGGCGAGGGTGGTGTTCAGCATGGGGACTCCGGGCGACGTGACCCTTGTCTTATCGGCAGGCCCGTCGCTAGCTTGTGCCGGAATTGGGCCATGCGGGGCCGGTTCTTCTGGCGATCGGCGCCGATCGCCCGGACGGGCGTCAGCCCTTTCCCAGCAGCGCGTCCTTCAGGCTGTCGTCGGCCGGTGACTTGCCCAGCCAGATCTTCATCAGCGAGGCGAAGAAATCAGGCTCGGCGATCGGCTCCTCGGACTTGCCGTTGATCGAGATCACCGTGCCCTTGCCCGGGGCCCATTCGATCGCAAAGCTGTCGCCGGCAGCGAGCTTCTTCTTGGCGGCGAACAGCGCCAGGAGCCGGGCCGTGCCCGGGGCGGCCCGGGCGAATTCCTCTTCGGAGGTGTTTTTCTCCATGCCGCTGGTCAGCAGCTTGCCCATGTCATTGGCATCGACCTCCCGCAGCATCACCACCTTGAGGATGCGCGGGGTCCGGGTGTCCCAGGCCGCCTCGGGGGTGCCCAGCCGCGCCGGCACATAGAGGCCCGCCGCGTAGACCTTGATGATGAACTTGGTGCGGATGCCGGCGCCGTTGAGCAGCAGCTTGCCGCCCTGCAGCGTGATTTCGTTGTCGAACTTCACGCCCGCCACGTCGGTGGTCTGGGCGCTCGCCATCAGTGGCAGGGCCCAGGCGAGCACCGCGGCGAGGAGGGCGTGGGTCAGTCGGCGTCTGGGCATGGTGGGCACTCCGTTGGATTGAGGAAGGTTGGTCTGAAGTCTGGAGTCTGGCCAAGCGCCTGTCCATGCAGGCTGACCCGGGGCAGCCCGGGCCGGCGGCCCTGCTAGACTGAAACGATGTTCATGTCGCGCAAGCAAACCAAGGGGTCTCACGACCGGGGGGCCTGGCCCTGGCGGTCTCCGGCCGATTGAGCCCAGGGGCGCGCGCGAGGTTCGCGCCGCAGGGGCCCGTGCGGCGGCCCTT
The DNA here is from genome assembly GCA_903889735.1 of uncultured Methylibium sp. GTDB lineage: Bacteria > Pseudomonadota > Gammaproteobacteria > Burkholderiales > Burkholderiaceae_C > Methylibium. Next base: position 1,229 of record CAISYQ010000466.1, on the reverse strand, counting down.
CCCCTCGAGCAGGGGATCCGCCGCCAAGCTTGCGAACAACCATGAGGCGGCACCCGACCGGGTAACCGCGGCGGGCCACCGGAGGGCCCCGACGTGATCACCGAGACCGAATTCCGACAACTGGCCGCACAGGGCTACAACCGGATTGCCTTGGTCGGCGAGGCCTTCGCCGACCTCGAGACCCCGCTGTCCTTGTACCTGAAACTGGCCGGCGGCCGGCCGCTGAGCTTCCTGCTGGAGTCGGTGGTGGGTGGCGAGCGCTTCGGGCGCTACTCCTTCATCGGCCTGCCGGCCCGCACGCTGTTGCGCACCCGCGGTGCCGGCCCGGCCACCTGCACCGAGGTGCTGACCGATGGGCAGGTGGTGGAGTCCCACGGCGGCAACCCGCTGGACTTCATCGAGACCTACCAACAGCGTTTCAAGGTCGCCCTGCAGCCGGGCCTGCCGCGCTTCTGCGGCGGGCTGGCCGGCTATTTCGGCTACGAGGCGGTGCGTTTCATGGAGCACCGGCTGGCCGGCACGGTCAAGCCGGGCGGCCTGGGCACGCCCGACATCCTGTTGATGCAGACCGAAGAGCTGGCGGTCATCGACAACCTCTCGGGGCGCCTCTACCTGATCGTCTATGCCGATCCGGCCGAGGCGGATGCCTATGCGCAGGCTGCCGCCCGCCTGGCCGGGCTGCGCGAGCGCCTGCGCAGTCCGGTGGAGGCGCCGGTGGTGGCGCCGGGGCCCGCCCACCCGGTGCAGCGCGACTTCGCGCGGGCCGACTACGAGGCCGCGGTCTTGCGCTGCAAGGAATACATCGCAGCCGGCGACTGCATGCAGGTGGTGCTGGGTCAGCGCCTGGCCAAGCGCTACACCGAGAGCCCGCTCTCGCTCTACCGGGCGCTGCGCTCGCTCAACCCCTCGCCTTATATGTACTTCTACGATCTGGGCGATTTCCAGGTCGTCGGTGCCTCGCCGGAGATCCTGGTACGCCACGAGCATGTTGCCGAGGGCGAGAAGGTCACGATCCGGCCGCTGGCCGGCACCCGTCCGCGCGGCGCCACGCCCGAAGAGGATCGGGCCATCGAGGCCGAACTGCTGGCCGATCCCAAGGAGCGCGCCGAGCATGTGATGTTGATCGACCTGGCGCGCAACGACATCGGCCGCATCGCGCAAACTGGCAGCGTCAAGGTGACCGAGGCCTTCTCGGTGGAGCGGTACTCGCATGTGATGCACATCGTCAG
>CAISYQ010000465.1 GCA_903889735.1 uncultured Methylibium sp. | reverse complement strand
GGCAATGGCACGCGAAGGGCGCACGCCCAGCCCAGGTGTTGGTGCCGCATTGGAGGGCAGAGCCCATGCAGTTGCGCATAGTCTTTGCCTCGGCCTTGGCAGGGCCATTTCATCCCTGGCCGCGGACGTTGGGTGGCCTCCGAAGCGAAGTCAAGGAGGAGGGTTGGGCGCAGCCCGGCCCGGGGGACATGAGCGCAGGGGGTCACCCAACGTCCGCGGCCCGCTCGGTCACAGACCGCATCACCCTGTTCAGCCTCCTTGCACCCAGGCGCCTCCTGAACCACCCTGCAAGCACGCTCATGAAGGGAATCCGCACAGGCGGAACCCCACTCATGTCAGAGCAGGGTCCCGCCCATGAGCCCCTCACCCGCCGCCCTGGCGCGCCTGCGCACGCTCCTGGAGCGCGAGGCGGACTTCAGCGCAATCCGCGCCCAGGGCGCCGGGGGTCAGAACGTCAACAAGGTGTCGAGCGCCGTGCACCTGCGCTTCGACGTCCCGGCCTCGTCGCTGCCCGAGGCGCACAAGGAGCGGCTGCTGGCCCTGCGTGACCAGCGCCTCAGCAGCGAGGGCGTGATCGTGATCAAGGCCCAGGAGCAACGCACCCAGGCGCGCAACCGCGAGGACGCGATCGACCGCCTGCTGGAGCTGGTGGCGAGCGTCGCCCTGCCGCCGCGCCGGCGCATCGCCACCCAGCCCACCCGCGCCTCCCGGCTCAGGCGACTGGAAGGCAAGAGCGTGCGCAGCGAGGTCAAGCGCGGGCGTGGACCGCTGCGGGGGGAATAGCCGCAGGGTGATCGAGCGGGGGTGGATGGCCAGACGGTTCGGGCTTGGGGGGGCGCCGTTCTGGCCCCCACAATCCCGCCATGGCCAAGGAACGCAGCGTCTACACCTGCCGCGAATGCGGTGGCACCAGCCCCAAGTGGCTGGGCAAGTGCCCGGCCTGCAGTGCCTGGAACACGCTGGAGGAGGGCGTGGCCGAGCCGGCATCCGGCACCAGGCACCGCTTCCAGTCGCTGGCCAAGAGCCAGCCGGTGGCCACGCTCAGCGAGATCGACGCCACCGACGTCGCGCGCACGCCGACGGGCGTCGATGAGCTCGACCGCGTGCTCGGCGGCGGCATCGTGGCCGGCGGCGTGGTGCTGATCGGCGGCGACCCGGGCATCGGCAAGAGCACCCTGTTGCTGCAGACGGTCGACGCCCTCTCGACGCGCATGAAGGCGCTGTACGTGACCGGCGAGGAAAGCACCGCGCAGGTGGCGCTGAGGTCGCGCCGGCTGGGTCTGGCGGGCGACCAAGTGCGGGTGCTGGCCGAGATCCAGCTCGAGCGTATCCAGGCCACCATCGAGGCCGAGGCCCCGGCCTTCTGCGTGATCGACTCGATCCAGACGCTCTACTCCGACCAGCTCACCTCGGCGCCGGGCTCGGTGGCCCAGGTGCGCGAATGCGCCGCCCAGCTCACCCGCACCGCCAAGGCCAGCGGCACCACCATCGTGCTGGTCGGCCACGTGACGAAGGAAGGCACGATCGCCGGGCCGCGGGTGCTGGAGCACATCAAATCGACAGGTTGGAGCGTACCGAATGTACCGGTCCACCTATGCGGGCGGGCTCCTATAGCTTCGGTACAGCATCTTGTCCGCTGTACCGTTTCACGATCGCCGCAAGTGCGCGAACGGCCGCCCCAGCCATGAGGGTTGCCTCAGTAGACGAAACGATCTCCCCGTCTTCCACGCGACAGTGAAACTGCCCTAGATGCTTCGGACTCAGAAACACTGCGATGGATTTGATTGCATCCTTCGTGAGGACCTCGTCGAGGTCGCGATACACGCTTTTCTGATCCTGCGCAGGCACGGAATCGCCAAGGATCGCTGCAATTTCTGCTGGTTGTATCGGGCGAAGCTTGGCGACACCTTTTCGCAAT
>CAISYQ010000464.1 GCA_903889735.1 uncultured Methylibium sp. | reverse complement strand
GGCGGTTTCGGTATTCACCACGCTGGCCGTGACGGTGCTGCTGTCGTGGTGGCTGGTCAGCGGACACACGCCCGAGTTGCTGCAGCGGGTGGACCAGTGGGTCTACGACCGCTGGGTCAAGGCTGCGGCCCAGCCGCCGTCCGCGCCCCAGGTGACGGTGGTCGAGCTCGACGAGGCAAGCTTGGAGAAGCTGGGCCAGTGGCCCTGGCCGCGCGACCGCATCGGCGAGCTGGTGACGCGGCTGTTCGACCAGTACGGCGTTCGCCTGCTGGCCTTCGACATGGTGTTCGCCGAGCCCGACCGCAGCGATGCCGCGGCCATCCAGCAGCGGTTGGCCCGGGTGCCGGCCTCGTCCGACGGCGCCCTGCGCCAGGAGATGGAGTCGCTGCTGGTGTCGCTGGACCGCGACACTGGGCTGGCCAAGCTGCTGGAAGGCCGGCCGGTGGTGCTGGGTTACTACTTCAACGCCGACGCCGAGCGCCGGGTGGGAGCCCTGCCGGAGCCCTGGCTGCCGGCCGATTTTGCACATGAGGTGGGCGTTCGGCCCCTGCTGGGCCTGGGCTATGGCGCGAACCTGGCAGTGTTGAACGAGGCCTCGGGGCGGGCCGGGCACTTCAATCCCGCGGTGGATGCCGATGGCGTCACGCGCAGCATTCCCATGCTGATCGACCACGAGGGCATGCTCTACCCCTCGCTGACGCTGTCGGCCCTGACCATCCTGGCGGGCGCGCAGGCGCCAGTGGATTTCGGGCAGGCAACCACCCTGGACGGACGGGCCGTGGTGGAGGTGCTGACCGTGGGCCCGTTCAGGCTGCCCATCGACGCCAACGCCCGGACCCTGCTGCCTTTCTTCGGCGAGCGCGGCTCCATGCCCAGCGTGTCGGCCCTGGAGGTGCTGGAGGGCAGGGCGGATGCGGCCCTGCTGCGGGACCGGGTGGTGGTGTTCGGCCCCACGGCGCCGGGCCTGAAGGACAGCCGCGCCACCCCGGTGGACCGCAACCAACCCGGCGTGGAACTGCACGCCTCGCTGCTGCAAGGCGCCCTGGACGGGCGCCTGCCCAGCCAGCCGGCCTACATGCAGGCGGCGGTGCTGAGCCTGCTGTGGATCGTGGCGGGGCTCATGCTGCTGAGCGCGCGGCTCCTGCGGCCGCTGCTGTTCACCGCGGCCGCGCTGGGCGTCGCAGGCGGAGTGCTGGGGCTGGGCTGGTGGCTGTGGACGACCCAGAGCGTGGTGCTGCCGGTGGCCCTGCCGCTGAGCCAGGTGGCCACGCTCTTCCTTGGCCTGAGCCTGCTCGGCTACCTGGCCGAGACCCGCAGCAAGAACGCCATCAACCGGTTGTTCGGCCAGTATGTGCCGCCAGAGCTGGTCAATGAGATGAACGACGACCCGGGCAATTACTCGATGTCGGCCCGCTCCACCGAGCTCACGGTGATGTTTGCCGACGTGCGCGGCTTCACCACCCTGTCCGAGCGCATGGAGCCGGCCGCCTTGGCCGAGCTGATGAACCAGCTGCTGACCGAACTCTCGCGGGTGATCCGTGCCGATCACATGGGCACGATCGACAAGTACATCGGCGACTGCGTGATGGCTTTCTGGGGCGCACCGATCCCGCGGGCCGACCATGCAGCGGCCGCGGTGTCGGCGGCGCTGGGGATGCAGAAAGCGCTCACGGCCCTGGTGCCGCGGTTGGTGGTGCCCGAGGGCGCCCACATCGCAGTGGGCATCGGCGTGAACACCGGCCGGGCGGTGGTCGGCAACATGGGATCCGCCTACCGCATGGCCTACACAGTGCTGGGCGATGCGGTGAACACCGCCTCCCGCCTGGAAGGCCTGACCAAGGCCTACGGGGCGGCGGTGGTGGTCGGCGACTCGGTGCGCCAGGCCGCGCCCGACGACTTCTTGTGGTGCGAGCTCGACCGGGTGCGGGTCAAGGGGCGGCTGGCCCCGCTGGCCATCCATGAGCCCCTGTGCGCGGCGGCGGCAGCGAGCGACGAGCTCCGCGCCCAGGTCCAGGCGCACGAGGGGGCGCTCGCCGCTTACCGGGAACGGCGCTTCGAGGCCGCGGTCCAAGCTTGGCAACGGCTCCAGGCCGCCGCACCCTCGGTTCTGCATGAGCTGTGGCTGGAGCGGGCGCAGAACACCCTGAGCCACCCGCCGGCCGCCGACTGGGATGGGGTCTACACCTTCGAGACCAAATGAACCCACGAACGGCAACGGGGTCGGAACGGGACATATT
>CAISYQ010000463.1 GCA_903889735.1 uncultured Methylibium sp. | reverse complement strand
CCGGGCCTGCGCGATCCGCAGGGATTCGCGCTGGTTGAGCAACGCCGCCTCGGTGACCTGGCGACGCAGCTGCAGGCCGCGCAGCTCGAGGTAGTTGCGGGCCACCTCGGCGGCCACCGAGGTGTGGGCCGCGCCGAGACCCGCCTCGCCCGCCTCGACCAGGGCCGAGGCGGCCTCGCTGCCGCGGCGGAAACGCCCGACCAGGTCGAGCTCCCAGTGCGCCACGAAGCCGGCGTCCAGGACGTTGCCGGTGCGCTCGCCGCGCGAGCTGCCGGGCTGCTGGGTGATGGGCCGCACCGAGCGCACCGCGCCCGCCCCCAGGCCCAGCTCGGGCCGCGCCTGCGCGTCGGCCTGCGCCAGGCCGGCGCGGGACTCCTGGAGCCGCGCCTGCGCGATGCGCACGTCGCCGTTGACCTCCAGCGCGCGTTCGACCAGCGCGGTCAAGGCCGCGTCGTCGAAGCCGCGCCAGAAGCTGGCGATGTCGATGTCCACGGCGGCGGGCGCCGGCGCGGGCGCAGGCGACCCGACCGCCGGGCCTCCGGCGTTGATGAAGCCGGTGTCGAGCGTGACCGGCGGGCGCTCGTAATCGGGGCCGGCGGTCGCGCAGGCCGACAGCAGCGCGGCGGCGGCCAGGGCCGCCGCCAAGGCGCCAGGACGGGGCCTCGCCAGCGACAGGGTCACTGAGGAACGGCGCTCACGCATGGCCAGCTCCTTCACCGGATCGGGGGCCCGGAGGAACTGGCGGTTCCATGGCCACCGCGGTGTCCATGCCCAGCGTCGGGATGGCGTGAGCCGCCGCTCCTTGGGCGCCCCGGCGCTGACGCATCAGCGCGTAGAACACCGGCGTCAGGAAGATGCCGAAGAGCGTCACGCCGACCATGCCGGAGAACACCGCGATGCCCATGGCGCGGCGCATCTCGCTGCCGGCGCCGCTGCCGGCGATCAGCGGAATGACGCCGGCGCAGAACGCGATCGAGGTCATCAGGATGGGCCGCAGGCGCAGCCGGCAGGCGTGGAGCACGGCGTCGAAGAGTTGCTCGCCCTGTTCCTCCAGGTCCTTGGCGAACTCCACGATCAGGATGGCGTTCTTGCACGCCAACCCGACCAGCACCACCAGCGCGACCTGGGTGAAGATGTTGAGGTCGCCGGGCTGCATGAAGGGCGGGAAGTGCGAGAGCCACACGCCGAAGAGCGCGGCCAGGATGCACATCGGCACGATCATCACGATCACCAGCGGCAGGGTCCAGCTCTCGTAGAGCGCGGCCAGAACCAGCACGACGAACACCACCGAGATCAGCAGCACCGCCGCCAGGATGGGCAGCTTCAGCCCGGTGCCAGGCACGGTGAGGTCGCGGGTGAGCCGGTCCTGGTAGGTGAGCTCGGTCCACTCGTAGGTCATGCCGCGCGGCAGCGTGCTGGCCAGCAGCGCCTCGATCTCGGCCTCGGCCTGGCCGGAGGAGAAACCGGGCTTGGCCCCGCCATTGATGTCGGCCGAGCGGTAGCCGTTGTAGCGCGTCACCCGGGTCGGCCCGAAGGTCGGCTCCACCGTCATCAGCGCGCCCAGCGGCACCATCTCGCCCGCGGCGTTGCGGGTCTTCAACGCGGTGATGGCGGCGGCGTCGGCGCGGAAGGGCGCGTCGGCCTGCACGATGACCTGGTAGGTCTTGCCGAACTTGCTGAAGTCATTGACATAGAGCGAGCCGAGATTGACCTGCATGGTGTCGTAGATGTCGCGCAGGTCCACGCCCATCTGCTTGGCGCGGGTGCGGTCGACGTTGGCGTAGAGCTGCGGCACGTTGATGTCGTAGGTGGAATAGGGCGTGCCGATCGAGGACGCCGGGTTGGCGTAGACCTGCCCCAGCGTGCCCCAGGCCGCGCCGAACAGCGCCTGCTCGCCGAGGTTGGCCCGGTCCTGGACCTGCACCTTGAAGCCGCCCGCATTGCCCAGGCCGTCCACCGCCGGCGGTGGCACGACAAACATGCGCGCGCCCTCGATCTGCTGGATCGCGCCATTGATCTGCCCGAGGATCGCGTCGCGGCTGAGCGAGGGGTCGGTGCGGTCCTCGAAGGGGTCCAGCGTCAGGAAGACGAGGCCCTCGTTGGGCGCGGCCGAGAAGGCCGCGATCGACAACCCCGGGAAGGCCACCACGTTGGCCACCCCCGGCACCTTGAGGGCGATGTCGCTCATGCGGCGGATCACCGCCTCGGTGCGGTCGAGCGTGGCGCCCGCTGGCAGCTGCGCAATGCCGATCAGGAACTGCTTGTCAGGCGAGGGCACGAAGCCCGCCGGGACGCGGGTGAAGAGCAGCGCGGTCAGGCCCAGCAACAGCGCATAGACCGCCATCGACGCGGTCTTGCGCCGCACGATGCGACTCACACCCCGGCCATAGCCCTCGCTGGCGCTGTGGAAGAAGCGGTTGAAGGCCTGGAAGAAGCCGCCGAACAGGCGGTCCATGCCGCGCGTCAGTGCGTCCTTCGGTGCGTCGTGGGGCTTGAGCAGGATCGCGCACAGCGCCGGGCTGAGGATGAGCGAATTGAAGGCCGAGATGACGGCGGAGATCGCAATCGTCACCGCGAACTGCTTGTAGAACTGGCCGGTCAGCCCGGGCACGAAGGCCAGCGGCACGAACACCGCGCACAGCACCAGGGCGATCGCGATGATCGGGCCCGACACCTCGCGCATGGCCTTGACGGTGGCGTCGCGCGGCGCCAACCCCGCCTCGATGTTGCGCTCGACGTTCTCGACCACGACGATGGAGTCGTCGACCACGATGCCGATGGCCAGCACCAGGCCGAAGAGCGTGAGGGTGTTGATCGAATAACCCAGCGGCAGCAGGAAGGCGAAGGTGCCCACGATGGACACCGGCACCGCCAGCAGCGGGATCAGCGAGGCGCGCCAGGTCTGCAGGAACACGATCACCACCAGCACCACCAACGCCACGGCCTCGAGCAGCGTGATCACGACCTTCTCGATCGAGGTCTGCACGAAGCGCGTGGGGTCGTAGACGATGTCGTAGTCCATGCCCTGCGGGAAGCTCGGGGCCAGGCGCACCATGGTCTGGCGAACCGCGTTGGCCAGCGCCAGGGCGTTGGAGCCCGGCGCCTGGAAGACGGCGATGGCTGCGGCCTCCTTGCCGTTGAGCAGGCTGCGCAGCGCGTAAGTGTTGGCCGAGAGCTCCACCCGGCCGATATCGCGCACGCGGATCAGCCCGCCGGTGGCCGGATCGCTGCGCACGATGATGTCGGCGAACTCCTCCTCAGTGGCCAGCCGCCCCTGGGTGTTGATCGCCAGCTGGAACTCGGTACCGGCCGGGGCCGGCGGCGCACCCACCGTGCCGGCGGCGACCTGCGCGTTCTGCTCGCGGATGGCGCCGATGACCTCGGCGCTGGTGATGCCGCGGGCGCTGAGCTTGCCCGGGTCGAGCCAGATGCGCATCGCGTAGTCGCCCGCGCCGAACAGCAGCACGCTGCCCATGCCGGGGATGCGCAGGAGCTCGTCGCGCACATTCAACTGGCCATAGTTGCGCAGGTAGAGCGCGTCGCGGCTGTTGTCCGGGCTGACCAGGTGGACCACCAGCGTCAGGTTGGGGCTGGACTTCTCGGTCGTCACGCCGATCTGGCGCACGATGTCCGGCAGCCGCGGCATCGCACGGTTGATGCGGTTCTGCACCGCGGTCTCGGCGACCTCGGGGTTGGTGCCGATCCGGAAGGTCACGGTCAGCGCCAGGGCGCCGTCGGCCGTGGCCTGGGACTCGAAATACAGCATGTTCTCCACGCCGTTGATCTGCTCCTCCAGCGGCGTGGCCACGGTCTCGGAGATGACCCGCGGGTTGGCGCCGGGGAACTGCGCGCGCACGACGATCTGCGGTGGCGTGACCTCGGGGTACTCGGACACCGGCAGCTGGAAGATGGCCAGCACGCCGATCAGGAAGGTGAAGATGGCCAGCACACCGGCAAAGCGCGGCCGGTCGATGAAGAAGCGGGAGATGTCCATGGGGGATCCGGCGCGCAGGAGCCGGCTCAGGGAGCGGACGAGGCGGCGGCGCCGCCGGCCTGGGCCGCGGCGTTTTCGGGGGCTTTCACCGGGGTCGGTGGGGTCGAGGCCGGCGGCGCCGGAGGTGGCGCGGTGAGCGGCATGCCCTGCTCATCGGTCGGGAGCACCGTGGGCAGCACCGGCACGCCGGGCATCACGCGCTGCAGGCCGTCGACGATCACCTGCTCGCCCGCCTTCACCCCGCTCTGCACCACCCGCATGCCCGCATCGAGCGGCCCGAGCCGGACCTCACGGAACTGCGGCTGGCCGTCGGCGCCCACGACGTAGACGAAGCGCTTGCTCTGGTCGGTGCCGATCGCCCGGTCGGGCACCCTCACCGCGTCATAGGGGGCACTGGTGATCATCGTCAGCCGCACCGCGAGGCCCGGGGTGAACAGCCCCTCGGCGTTGTCGAAGCTCGCGCGCAGGCGGACCGCGCCGGTCTGGGGGTTGAGCCGGTTGTCGATGAAATCGACCCGGCCTTCGTGGGGGAAGCCGCTCTCGTTGGCCAGTCCCATGCGAACCACGGGCGATTGATCCGCGGCGGCGCGCAGGCGCAGGAAGGTCTGCTCGCTGCCGTCGAAATAGGCATGGAGGCGCTCCACACCGGCCAGCGTGGTGAGCACCACCTGGGCATCGATCAGGTTGCCGGCGGTCACATGGGCCCGCGAGACGCGGCCCGCGATCGGCGCCCGCACGGCTGCGTACTCGAGATGGAGTTGGGCCAGGCGCAGCGCCGCGTCGGCGGCGGCGATGTCGGCCTCGGCGGTGAGCAGACCGGCGGCGAGCTGATCGACCTCCTGGCGCGAGCCGGCCTTGGCCTCCAGCAGCTTGCGGGCACGGGCCAGTTCGGCCGAGGCCAGACCGGCACGGGCCACCGCGGCCGCGCGTTGGGCCGAGGCCCGCGACAGCTCGGCCTGGAGCGGGCGCGGGTCGATCGTGAACAGCAATTCACCGGCCTTGACCAGGGCGCCATCGGTGAAGTGCACGCGCTCGATGGTGCCGCCAACACGGGCGCGCAGCTCGACGAACTCGGCCGCCTCCAGCCGGCCGCTGAACTCCTCGTGGTCGGTCACCGTGCGCAGGGTGGCCGGCGCCACGCTGACCGGGGCCGCAGGCGGCGGGCCGCCAGGCGCGCCCGCCCCACCGCCGCAGGCCGACAGCAACGCCAGCAGCGCGGTGGCCAGCGCCACACGGACCGGACGGCCGACCGCCACCACGGTGAGGGGGCGCCACGCCATCAGGGCCTGGTCGATCGTGGGTGCGGGGGCGTGGGTTCGTGTCATGGGATGTCAGCGGGATCGCAGGGGGCGCGCAAGATCGCGCGGGGCGCAGGGTGCAGCAGGCGGGCAAGGCAGGGCACAGCAAAAACGCGCCGACCCGACCGGTCGGCGACGGCGTTCAGAAACATCCCGAAACCAATGAGAGTATTACCCAAGGAATCGAGCGGAGAGGTCTCGTTGGCGACGGCAGGCCGGCGCACGGTCCTGCCCGGTCCCGGCGTCCTTCATGCGGCCCGGCCGGTGCCTATACTGAACCTGACCGAGTGGCGCTGAACGGCAGCCAACCGGCCCGAGATCAACGGCTGCACCGATCCTGTCCCGCTTCCACCCCTGCCCCGATTTCGCCCGCCCGAGCCCTCACCCCATGAATGCTCCTGACCGCCACGGCCTGCCTGACACCGACGTCCCCGGCGGCGCCCTGGACACCGACCTGCTGACCCGCTTCGTCGATGAGGCCTGGGACCGCCGCATCGTGCCCGAGCTCACCGACTACATCCGCATCCCGGCCAAGAGCCCGATGTTCGATGCCGAATGGGCGGCCCATGGCCACATCGAGACCGTGGTGCGGCGCGCCGCCGCCTGGATCGAGGGCCGCGGCCTGGCCGGCCTGCGGCTCGAGGTGGTGCGGCTGACCCACCCCGACGGCCGCCCGCGCACGCCGGCGATCTTCTTCGAGCTGCCCGCCACCGCGTCCGGTGGCAACCAGCCCGGCGCGCCCACCGTGCTGCTCTACGGCCACCTCGACAAGCAGCCCGAGTTCAGCGGCTGGCGCGCCGACCTCGGCCCCTGGACGCCCAAGCTTGAGGACGGCCTGCTCTACGGCCGCGGCGGCGCCGACGACGGCTATGCGGTCTACGCCGCGGTGTCGGCCCTGGAGGCGCTCGACGCCCAAGGCATCCCACGGCCGCGCTGCGTCGGCCTGATCGAGAGCTGCGAGGAGTCGGGCTCGGGCGACCTGCCGGCCATCATCGACGCGCTCAAGACGCGGCTCGGTGAGGTGGCGCTGGTGGTCTGCCTCGATTCCGGCGCCGGCAACTACGACCAGCTCTGGCTCACCACCAGCCTGCGGGGCAACGTCACCGGCAGCCTGCGGGTCGAGGTGCTGACCGAGGGCGTGCACTCCGGCGATGCCAGCGGCGTGGTGCCCTCGAGCTTTCGCATCCTGCGCCAGCTGCTCGACCGGCTCGAGGACGCCGCCACCGGCCGGCTGCTCCCGGCCGGCCTGCACTGCGAGATTCCCGCCGATCGCATCGCCCAGGCCCGGGCGACCGCAGCGGTGTTGGGCGATGCGGTCTGGCAGCGCTTCCCCTGGGCGATGGGCGATGCCTGCGGTGGTGGCGGGGGTGGCTTCACCCTGCCCACCACCACCGACCCGGTCGAGGCACTGCTCAACCGCACCTGGCGGCCCACGCTCAGCGTCACGGGGGCCGAGGGCCTGCCGGCGGTCGCCGACGCCGGCAACGTGCTGCGCCCCTTCACCGCCTTCAAGCTCAGCCTGCGGCTGCCGCCGCTCGTCGACGGCCACCAAGCGGCCATGCAGCTCAAGGCGCTGCTCGAGGACAACGCGCCCTACAACGCCCGCGTCACCTTCCAGCCCGACGGCCGCGCCGGCCCACAGGACGATGGCTCGGGCAGCGGCCCGCGCTGGGGCGCCAGCGGCTGGAACGCGCCGCCGATCGAGCCCTGGCTGGAGGACGCGCTGCATGCAGCCTCGCGGGCGCAGTACGGCGCCCCTTGCGGCACCATCGGCCAGGGCGGCACGATCCCGCTGATGAGCCTGCTGCAGCAGGGCTTTCCCGACGCCCAGATGATGGTCTGCGGCGTGCTCGGCCCCAAGAGCAACGCGCACGGGCCCAATGAATTCCTGCACATCCCCTACGGCAAGAAGCTCACCGCGGCGGTGGCCCAGGTGATCGCAGCGGTGCCGGTCCGACCGAGCTGACTGCCCTCACGACCCCGAGCGAGCCGGGGCCGGCGGAATCGGCGATGATGAATACGCGACCCCGCGTGGCCCACCCAAGGATCCTCTTGAAGCACCTCCTCACCCCCTCTGCGCTGGCCCTGGCGCTGACCGCCCTATTGGGCGTGTCGGGCGCCTTGGGCGTTGCCACAGCCGCCACCCCCCGTGCGAATGCCGCCGAAGCGGCCACCAAAGCAGCCCCAGAGGCAGCCACCGCCGCCACGGCCCCGGTCCAACCCGGCGCCGTGGAATGGACGGCCATCGGCGGCAACCCGGACATCACCTTCTACGCCGACATGGCCAGCCTCACGACCGGCGGCGGTACCACCAAACTGTGGACCCTGGTCGGCTCCAAGACCGAGCGCAGCCAGGGGGCCATCCGCTTCTCCTCGATCAAGACCTGGTTCGAGTTCGACTGCACGGGCCCGCGCATCCGCGAGCTCCAGACCCAGTTCCATGCCGGACCCCTGGGCGATGGCGCCGTGGTCGGCGGTTATGCGGAAACGGGCCCCTGGGAGCCGGTGGCCGAGGGCACCGTCAAGGAAGGTCTGTCACAGATCGCCTGCCCGGCCCCGGACAGCAAGCCCGCCATCCAGGCCGAGAAGTCGTAGCCGGCGAGCGGCGGGACCCGCCTCAGACGGGCCGGCCACTCGCGCCGCGCCGCAGCCAGGCCCGCACCACCGCGCCCGCCAGCGGCCCGGCCACCTCGGACAGGAAGCGCTTGAAGTCGACATGGGCCTGGTCATCGGCCCGGTCCGAGATGCAGCGCAGCACGGCAAAGGGCAGGTCGCAGTCGTGGCAAACCTGGGCCAGCGCCGCCCCCTCCATCTCGACCGCCAACGCGTCGGGCAGCTCGTGGCGCAGCGCCGCGCCTTCGGCGGCGGTCGCGACGAAGCGGTCGCCGCTGACCACCAGCCCCTCGTGCACCTGGGGCGCCGTGATGCCGAGCGCAGCCCAGGCATCGCCCAGGGCGATGCGTTCGGCGTCGAGGGCGTCGCGCGCGGCCTGCAGCAGCGAGTCGCTGAGCACCGCATCGGTCGGGAAGCGCGACCGGCCGGTCAGCGGGACTTCGTGGCGGGGGAAGAGCGGCGAGGCGTCGAGGTCGTGCTGCAGCAGCTCGCGCGCCACCACCACATCGCCCACGCGCGCACGAGGGTTGAGCCCTCCCGCGACCCCGGTGAAGACGATGGCCTCGGCGCCGAAGCGCTCGATCAGGATCGTGGCGGTCGTGGCCGCGGCGACCTTGCCGATGCGCGACAGCACCAGCACCACCTCCTGGCCATCGAGCCAGCCACTGTGGAACTCGCGGCCGGCATGGTGGTGGATGCGGGGGGCCGAAAGGGGTGCCAGCAGGGCCTCGAGTTCCTCGGGCATCGCGGCCATCAGGGCGAGGGTCATGGCGCTGCCTTCATGGGGTGGGGAATGGACCAGGGTGGTCGGACACAGGCCGCGGCGGGCAAGCCCAGGGGCTGGAGCGAGCGAGAGCGGACCGCAGCAAGTATCCGCGCCGTGTTCGGCCCGTCAAGGCTTGTCGCGCAGCTCCCGGCGCAGGATCTTGCCGACCGGCGTCTTGGGCAGGTCGGTGCGGAACTCCACCACCCGCGGGCGCTTGTAGCCGGTGAGCTCGGCCTGGCACCACTCGCGCACCTGCTGCTCGGTGAGCGCGGCCTCGCTGCGCACGATCACCAGCTTGACGGCCTCGCCGGACTCCGCGTCCGCCACCCCGATGGCGGCGCATTCCAGCACCCCCGGCAGGCGCGACACGACCTCCTCGATCTCGTTCGGATAGACGTTGAAGCCGCTGACGAGGATCATGTCCTTCTTGCGGTCCACGATCTTGAAGTAGCCGCGTTCATCGACCGTGCCGATGTCGCCCGAGCGGAAGAAGCCGTCGGCCGTCATGGCGCGCGCGGTCTCGTCGGGGCGCTGCCAGTAGCCGGCCATCACCTGCGGGCCGCGGATGCAGATCTCCCCCGGCATGCCCATCGGCACCTCGCGGCCCTCGTCATCGAGGAGGCACAGCTCGGTGTTGGACATGGGCAGGCCGATGCTGCCGGTGAAGGCCAAGCCGTCGACCGGGTTGCAGGTCGCCGCCGGCGAGGTCTCCGACAGACCGTAAGCCTCGATGATGGGGCAGCCGGTCTTCTCGAGCCAGAGCTTGGCGGTGGCGCTCTGCACGGCCATGCCGCCGCCCACCGAGATCTTGAGATGGGCCCAGTCGACCGTCGTGAAATCAGGGTGGCGGGCGATGGCGTTGAAGAGCGTGTTGACCGCGGGGAAGCTGTGGAAACGCTCGCCCTTGAGCTGCTTGAAGACGGCCGGCAGGTCGCGCGGGTTGGGGATCAGGATGTTGCAGCCGCCCATGCGCATGCCGAGCATCATGTTCGCGTTGAAACCGAAGATGTGATACAGCGGCAGGGCGCACACGGTGTTGATCTGCTCGCCGGCCGGGATCTTGGCGAGCGCCGGCTGGTACCAGGCCTCGGCCTGAAGCAGGTTGGCCACCAGGTTGCGGTGCAGCAGCACCGCGCCCTTGCTGGCACCGGTGGTGCCGCCGGTGTACTGCAGCACGGCCACATCATCGGGGCCGACCTGGGCCTCCCTGAGCGTCAGGCGCCGGCCCTGCGCGAGCGCCTCGCGGAAGGCCGCAGCGCCGGGCAGGTGGAAAGCCGGCACCATCTTCTTGACGCGCTTGACGACGGCATTGACGATCAGGCGCTTGGGGAAGGGCAGCAGGTCGCCGAGCTCGGTGAGGATCACATGCTTGGTCGGCACCGCATCGATCACCTTCTGCAGCACATGGGCGAAGTTCTGCAGGACGAGGATGGCCTTGGCCCCCGAGTCCTTGAGCTGGTGCTCGAGCTCGCGCGGCGTGTAGAGCGGGTTGACGTTCACCACCACGAAGCCGGCCCGCAGGATCGCGGCCACCGCCACCGGGTACTGCGGCACATTGGGCAGCATCACCGCGACGCGGTCGCCGGGCGACATGCCCAGCGACTGCAGGTAGGCGGCCAGGGCCCGGGAGAGCTCGTCCACCTCGCCGAAGTGGAAGGCCTGGCCCATGAACTTGTAGGCCGTCAGGTCGCGGTACTTGGTGAAGCTCTCGCCGATCAACTCGACCAGCGAGGCATAGCGCCCGACATCGACCTCGGCGGGAACGCCGCTCGGATAGTGCTTGAGCCAGACCGCATCCATGACCGCTCCCGTAGACCAGATGAGAATTCTGACCGGTCCCTGACGGCAAACCGCTAGGGAATGCGATAGCCCTGGGCGCCGCGGGGGCGACCCCGGAGGCTCCGCCTCACTCGATGGCCTTGACCATGTCCTCGACGACCTTCTTGGCGTCACCGAACACCATCATGGTCTTGTCCATGTAGAAGAGCTCGTTGTCCAGGCCGGCATAGCCCGCTGCCATCGAGCGCTTGTTGACGATGATGGTCTTGGCCTTGTAGGCCTCGAGGATGGGCATGCCGTAGATGGCGCTGCCCTTGATCATGGCCGCGGGGTTCACCACGTCGTTGGCGCCCAGGACGATGGCGACATCGACCTGCCCGAACTCGCCGTTGATGTCCTCCATCTCGAAGACCTGGTCGTAGGGCACCTCGGCCTCGGCCAGCAGGACGTTCATGTGGCCGGGCATGCGGCCGGCGACCGGGTGGATGGCGTACTTGACGGTCACGCCCTTGTGG
>CAISYQ010000462.1 GCA_903889735.1 uncultured Methylibium sp. | reverse complement strand
GGCGCCACGCCCGGGCGCCCGCCCGCGTCCGAACGCTGCGCGGCCGGCCCCGCCCCTTGGCCGGCCAAGGCGCCCTGCGGCGGTGCCTGCCGGCCCGTCGCACCGGCAGGGGCTTGGCCCGCCGCTGGCGCACCGTCCGGCCTCGTGCTCAGGACGCCCGGGCCCAACTTCAAGGCCGCCAGCGCCTGGAAAGCCGATCGCGCCTGGCCGCCGAGCTCGGCCTTCAGGGTGGGCAGGTGCCGCCCCGCGCCGAGCTGGCGGCCATGCTCATCGATCACGCGGACGTTCATGAACAGGTGGGGCTGCAGCGTCTCGAGCTTGAAATCGTTGCGCTGGACGGCGATCTGGGTGCGCTCGCGCACGTCTTTCAGCAGCACGTCGAGCAGGGCGCCCTGCCCGAAGGGCGCCAGCGCGCAGAACGCCGCCGCCGTCTCGGGCAGCGGCACCAGCCGCGAGCGCGGCCGCTGGTGCAGGCTCTTGAACAGGGCCAGCACCTTGTCCTTCAGCAGGCCAGGCACCAGCCACTCGCAGCGCTCCTCGCTCACCTGGTTGAGCGCGTAGATCGGCACGGTGACGGTCAGCCCGTCTTTCGGATCGCCGGGCTGGTGCAGGTAGCTGGCCGCGCAGTCGATGCCGCCCAGGCGCACGGTCTTGGGGAAGGCGGTGGTGGTGATGCCAGCGGCCTCATGGCGCATCAGCTCGTCGCGGGTGAGCATCAGCAGCGTCGGCTGGCGCCCGACCTCGTGCCGGTACCAGCGCTCCAGGCCCGCGCCGGAGCACACGTCGGCGGGGATCTGCTGGTCGTAGAAGGCGTGGATCAACTCGTCGTCGACCAGCACGTCCTGGCGCCGCGACTTGTGCTCGAGCTCCTCGACCTGCGCGATCAGCTTGCGGTTGTGGGCCAGGAAAGGCAGCCGGCGCTCCATGCCCTCGGGCCATTCACCGCCCACCAGCGCCTCGCGGATGAAGATCTCGCGCGCGGCGGCCGGATCCACCAGGCCGAAGTTCACCCGGCGGTTGTTGTAGACCACGATGCCGTAGAGCGTGGCCCGCTCCAGCGCCACCACCTCGGCGGCCTTCTTCTCCCAATGCGGCTCGAGCATCTGCTTCTTGAGCAGGTGGCCGGCCACCTCGACGATCCAGGCCGGCTCCACCGCCGCCAGCGCGCGCCCGAAGAGCCGCGTGGTCTCCACCAGTTCGGCCGAGATCAGCCAGCGGCCGGGCTTCTTGCTGAGGTGGGCGCCCGGGTGGCGCCAGAACTTGATGCCGCGGGCACCCAGGTACCAGTCCTCGTCGTCGCTCTTGCAACCAATGTTGCCCAGCAGGCCGGCGAGCATCGCGAGGTGGATCTGCTCGTAGGTGGCCGGGGCGGTGTTGAGGCGCCAGCCATGCTCGGCCACCACGGTGTGGAGCTGCGAGTGGATGTCGCGCCATTCGCGCACCCGCCGCGGATTGACGAAATGCTCGCGCAGGCGCTGCTCCTGCTGGCGGTTGCTGAGCTTGTGCTGGCCCTCGCCGCCACGCCCCGCCTCGATCCACTGCCACAACCGCAGGTAGCCGCTGAACTCGGAGCGCTCGTCATCGAAGATCTTGTGCTTCAGGTCGGCGGCCTGCTGCTGCTCGAGCGGGCGGTCGCGCACGTCCTGGACCGAGAGCGCCGAGGCGATCACCAGCACCTCGGACAGCGACTGCCGGTCGCGCGCGGCCAGGATCATGCGACCGATGCGCGGATCGAGCGGCAGCCTCGAGAGCTCCTGGCCGGTGGCAGTGAGCTCGCCCGCCTCGTCGACCGCGCCCAGCTCCTGCAGCAGCGCATAGCCGTCGGCCACGGCCTTGCGCGGCGGCGGCTCGAGGAAGGGGAAGTCATCGACCGTGCCCAGGCCCAGCGCCTTCATCCGCAGGATCACGCCCGCCAGCGAGCTGCGCAGGATCTCCGGGTCGGTGAAGCGTGGCCGGCCGGCGAAGTCCTTCTCGTCGTAGAGGCGGATGCAGACGCCGTTCGCCACCCGCCCGCAACGGCCGGCGCGCTGGTGGGCCGCGGCCTGGCTGATGGGCTCGACCTGCAGCTGCTCGACCTTGCTGCGGTAGCTGTAGCGCTTGACGCGCGCGCTGCCGGCATCGATCACGTAACCGATGCCGGGGACGGTGAGCGAGGTCTCGGCCACGTTGGTGGCGATCACGATGCGCGGCGCGCCGCCGGTCTCGAACACCCGGTCCTGCTCGGCCTGCGAGAGGCGGGCGAACAGCGGCAGGATGTCCACATGCCGCTTGGCCGGCTGGTGGCTCAGGTGCTTGCGCAGGTGCTCGGCGGCCTCGCGGATCTCGCGCTCGCCGGGGAGGAAGACGAGGATGTCGCCCGCGCCGCCTGAACTGCCGCCGGGCGCACCGGGCCAGAGCTCGTCGACCGCGTCGGCGATGGCATCGTTCAGGTCATGTTCGCGGGACTCCTCGAAGGGCCGCCAGCGCTGCTCGACCGGGAAGAGGCGGCCGCTGACCTGGATCACCGGCGCGGGGCCGGACGGGCCCTCGAAATGCTTCGCAAATCGGTCGGCATCGATGGTGGCCGAGGTCACGATGATCTTCAGGTCGGGGCGCTTGGGGTGTGGACCGACCACCAGCTGCCGCAGGTAGCCCAGCAGGAAATCGATGTTGAGGCTGCGCTCATGGGCCTCGTCGATGATCAGCGTGTCGTAGGCGCGCAGCAGCGGGTCGGTCTGGGTCTCGGCGAGCAGGATGCCGTCGGTCATCAGCTTGACCGAGGCGCCGGGTGTGAGCCGGTCCTGGAAGCGCACCTTGTAGCCCACCACCTCGCCCAGCGGCGTGGCCAGCTCCTCGGCGATGCGCTTGGCCACCGAGCTCGCTGCGATGCGCCGCGGCTGCGTGTGGCCGATCAGCTGTGGGCGCTGGCCGGGGCGGGCATTGGCCTTGCCGCGCCCGATCGTGAGCATCAGCTTGGGCAGCTGCGTGGTCTTGCCGGAGCCGGTCTCGCCGCAGACGATGACGACCGGGTGGGCCTGGACCGCGCGGGCGATCTCCTCGCGCCGGGCCGAGACCGGCAGCGCTTCGGGGAAGGTGATCGGGGGCAGTGCGCGCGCCGCCGGGGCGGGTCGCGCCGCGGGAGGGGCAGCAGGGGCGTTCACAGGCTGGGCATTATCTGGCGAGGACTTGGCGCGGGCACGGCGCGGGCATGCCGCGGACCAGAAGGCCGGATCGGCGCCTGAAGCCGTGGCTGTTGCGGCATGTCCCTGCGGCACAATCGTGGCAACTCTGCACTCCCATGGAATTCGTCTTTCCCCACACCTTCGTCCCCTGGTTCCGTTCGGTCGCGCCCTACATCCACGCCTACCGGGGCAAGACCTTCGTGGTGGCGATGGCGGGCGAGGGCATCGCCGCCGGACGACTCAATGCCTTCGTGCAGGATTTGTCGATCCTGCACGCCATGGGGATCAAGCTGGTATTGGTGCACGGCTTTCGGCCGCAGGTGAGCGAGCAGCTGCGCGCCAAGGGCCATCCGGAACACTTCAGCCATGGCCTGCGCATCACCGACGCGGTGGCCCTGGACTGCGCCCAGGAGGCCGCCGGGCAGCTGCGCTTCGAGATCGAGGCCGCGTTCTCCCAGGGCCTGCCCAACACGCCGATGGCCAATGCCGCGGTGCGGGTGTTCTCGGGTAATTTCCTGACCGCGCGACCGGTCGGCATCGTCGACGGTGTGGATTTCATGCAGAGCGGCCTGGTGCGCAAGGTCGATGCGGCGGCGATCCGCCGCGCCCTGGACATCGGCGCCATCGTGCTGCTCTCGCCCTTCGGCTTCTCGCCGACCGGCGAGGCCTTCAACCTGACGATGGAGGATGTCGCCACCAGCACCGCAATCGCGCTGCAGACCGACAAGCTGATGTTCCTGACCGAGGTCCCGGGCATCCACGAGACGCCGTCCGACCCCGAGAGCCCGATCGACACCGAGCTCGCGCTGGCGGATGCGAAACGCCTGATCACCGCCCTGCCCAATGCCAGCCAGCCGACCGATACCGCCTTCTACCTGCGCCACTGCATCAAGGCCTGCGAAGGCGGCGTCGAGCGCTCGCACATCCTGCCCTTCGGGGTGGACGGCGCCCTGCTGACCGAGGTCTACACCCACGACGGCATCGGCACCATGGTGGTGGATGAGAAGCTCGAGAGCCTGCGCGAAGCGACCGCCGACGACATCGGCGGCATCCTGCAACTGATCGAACCCTTCGAGCGCGACGGCACGCTGGTCAAGCGCGACCGCACCGAGATCGAGCGCGACATCGGTCTCTACACCGTGATCGAGCATGACGGCGTGATCTTCGGCTGCGCGGCGCTCTACCCCTACCCCGAGGCCCGCACCGGCGAGATGGCCGCCCTCACGGTCAGCGCCAGCGTGCAGGGCCAGGGCGATGGCGAACGCATCCTCAAGCGCATCGAGCAGCATGCACGCGCCCAGGGACTGGAAAGCATCTTCGTGCTCACCACCCGCACGCGGCACTGGTTCATCAAGCGCGGTTTCGCCGTGGTCGACGCCGACTGGCTGCCCGAGGCCCGCAAGCGCAAGTACAACTGGGACCGGCGCTCGCAGGTCCTGGTCAAGAAGCTCGGCTGAGCTTCCCCGACGAACCCACCAGGAGTGACCCCATGGCCCGCACCGTGAACTGCGTGATGCTCAAGAAGGAGGCCGAGGGCCTCGAATTCCTGCCCTACCCGGGCGAGCTGGGCAAGCGCATCTATGACGGCGTCAGCAAGGAGGCCTGGGCTGGCTGGCTCAAGCACCAGACGATGCTGGTCAACGAGAACCGGCTCAACCTGGCGGACGCGCGCGCCCGCCAGTACCTGGCGCGGCAGATGGAGCGCTACTTCTTTGGCGAGGGCGTTGACCAGCCCATGGGCTACGTTCCGCCGGCGACCTGAGATCCCTGGCAGCCCGCTGGCTGCTCTCTGAGCCCCCTGAGACCCCGGTAGCTGGTCGTATGCAGCACTTGCGGCCCGCCCCTAAGTCTGGGCTGGGATGGGCTGCAGTCAGGCCAGAACCCCCACAGGATCACCCCATGGATGCGCCATTCCAGGCGCGCCTGTTCAGCAGAGTCATCTATTTGGTATTGCGAATCGTTCTCGTTCGCTATAAGATCGCAGTCTTGCTTTTCCAAGAAAACCCATGCCCTGCCAACCTCCCCTCGCGACCCGCCTGATGCGCCACGCCCTGGGCGCGCTCGGCTTCCTCTGCGCGCTTGCAGCCTCGGCCGAGGAGCCGGTGCTCAATCTGTACTCGGCCCGCCATTACCAGACCGACGAGGCGCTCTACGCCAACTTCACCCAGGCCACCGGCATCAAGATCAACCGCGTCGATGCCGATGACGCCGGCATCCTGGCGCGCCTGCGCAGCGAGGGCAGCTCCAGCCCGGCCGATGTGATCCTGCTGGTCGATGCGGCCCGGCTCTGGCGGGCTGAAGTGGACGGGCTGTTTCAGCCCCTGCGCTCCAAGCTGCTCGAGAACCGCATTCCGGCCCACCTGCGCGGCAAGGACGACGGCCGCGGATCGCAGTGGTTTGGTTTCTCGACGCGGGCCCGGGTGATCGTCTACAACAAGGCTACGGTCTCGCGCGAGGATGCCGACAGCTACGAGGAGCTCGCCGACCCCAGGAACAAGGGACGGGTCTGCACGCGCTCAGGGAGTCATCCCTACAACCTCTCGCTGTTCGGTTCGGTCTACGAGCACCTGGGCGCCACCGCCACCGAGGCCTGGCTCAAGGGGATCGTGGCCAACATGGCCCGCAGCCCGAAAGGCGGCGACACCGACCAGATCAAGGCCGTGGCCAGTGGAGAGTGCGGCCTCGCGCTCACCAACACCTACTACCTGGCCCGACTGATGCGGTCTGGCAAGCCCGAGGACCGGGCCGTCATGGAACGGATCGCCGTGGTCTTTCCCGGTCAGGCCAGTTGGGGCACGCATGTGAACGTGGCGGGCGGCGGCATGGCGAAGAACGCGCCGCACCGCAACGCCGCCGCTAAATTCCTGGAGTACCTGGTCAGCGATTCTGCCCAGACCTATTTTGCCGACGGCAACAACGAATACCCGGTGGTGCGCTCGGTCAAGATCGCCAATCCGGCGCTGGACACTTTGGGTGAATTCAAGGCCGAGGTCATTCCGGTCTCTGTGGTCGGCCTGAACGCGGTGCGGGTGCAACAAATTCTGGACCGGGCCGGCTATCGGTAAACCGGCAAAATCATCTCGACAAGCGGCTGGGTAATATTGAATTGATGAGAATGCCAGCAGGATTGAATACCTTCGCATACACTTCGGCAAACTTCATCCCACCGCTCACTCGAGCATTTCGGAGCAAACCGCAACCATGGCCACCTACCAGGAATTGATCGCCCAGAAAGCCGCCCTCGAACAGCAGGCGGCCGCGCTGGCCCAGCAAATCGAGGATGCCCGCCGCACCGAGCGCGCCAGCGCGATCGCCAAGGTCAAGGCGTTGATGGCCGAACATGGCGTGACGGTGGCCGAGTTGAGCGGCGCCAAGTCGACCGCACCCCGGGCCGCCCGTGTGGCGCGGACCACCAAACCGACCGACGGCAGCCGCAAGGTGGCCGCCAAATACCGCAATCCGGCCACGGGCGATGCCTGGAGTGGACGCGGTCTCAAGCCGAACTGGTTGAAGGCCGCCATTGCCGACGGTCGCAAACTCGAGGATTTCGCGGTTTAGTCTGGTCCCAGATTGCGTCAACGCAATTTGACGCAGGTGAATGTCATACAAAAGCCGCCGCCAGGCGGCTTTTTCATTCCTGCAATCCGCACACAAGCGACCTGATCTTGACCCCCCGATGGGGGGGTGAGGCTGCGCAGTCCCGTGAAACCGATCCAATTCATCGCCATCCACCCCGAGGCACCGCAGAAGCCGGTGATGGGCGCCCGCTGTAATGGCTGCGGGGTCTGCTGCCTGGCCGAGCCTTGCCCGGCCGGCAGGCTGTTCACGCTGCGTTGGACCGGGGCCTGCCGGCTTCTGATGTGGGACGCTGCGAGCCACCGCTACCTCTGCGGCCTGCTGGCGGCCCAGGGCGGTCGCGCCAATCGTTGGAGACCCGCCTGGCTGGACCGCTGGATCGCCAAGCGGGCACGACGCTGGATCGCGGCAGGGGCTGGCTGCGACTCGGACGCCGAGATCGACACCTGAACCTCCCAGCCGCTTGAAGCACAGGGGCGCTTGCGGCCCTGGGAATCAGCCGAGCAGCCGCTCCCGCGCAGCCAGGTACTCGCGCTGCAGCCGCCCCACCAACTCGCGGGTGGGCACCACCGCCTTGACGGCCGAGATCCCCTGGCCACAACCCCAGATGTCCTTCCAGGCCTTGGCGGCGTTGGCGCCTTCACTGCTGGCGAAGTTCATCTTGCTCGGGTCGCTCTGCGGCAGGTTGTCAGGGTCCATGCCGGCATTGCGGATGCTCCCCTTGAGGTAGTTGCCGTGGATGCCGGTGTAGAAGTTGCTGTAGACGATGTCGTCCGAATCACTCTCGGTGATCATCTTCTTGTAGTCCTCCACCGCGCGCGCCTCATCGGTGGCGATGAAGGCCGAGCCGATGTAGGCGAAGTCGGCGCCCATCGCCTGCGCCGCCAGAATGGCGCCGCCCGACGAGATCGCGCCCGACAAGGCGATCGGGCCGTCGAACCATTCGCGCAGTTCAGCCACCATCGCGAACGGGCTCTTCACGCTGGCATGGCCACCGGCGCCTGCCGCCACGGCAATGAGGCCGTCGGCGCCCTTCTCGATGGCCTTGTGCGCAAACACGTTGTTGATGACGTCATGCAGCACCACGCCGCCCCAGGACTGCACGCCGCGGTTCACGTCCTCGCGCGCGCCCAGGCTGGTGATGATGATCGGCACCTTGTACTTGGCGCAGACCTGCATGTCATGCTCCAGCCGGTCGTTGCTCTTGTGGACGATCTGGTTGATGGCAAAGGGCGCGGCCGGCGACTCGGGGTGGGCTCGGTCGTGCGCGGCCAGCGCCTCGGTGATCTCGGCCAGCCACTCGTCCAGCTGCGACGAAGGACGGGCATTCAGCGCCGGCATCGAGCCCACCACGCCCGCCTTGCACTGCTCGATCACAAGCTTGGGGTTGCTGATGATGAAGAGCGGTGCAGCGAGGATCGGCAGTGGCAGGTTCTGGAGGATGGGCGGCAGGGACATGGCAGGCTTTCCAGCGGTTTGGAGGGTCTGGCAGCGGTCAGAACGCCTCGAGCGCCATCGCGGTGACGGACTCGCCGCCCTCGACGATGCTGTCGCGCAGGCCCGGGAGCTTGCTCAGGATGTGTTCGGCGTGGAAGCGGGCCGTGGCGATCTTGGCGTTCATGAAGGTGACGTCCTCGCCGGCCGCCGCCTTGTCCTCGGCCACCAGCAGCGCGCGTGCCATCTGCCACCCGGCCATCAGGCTGCCGGCCAGCATCAGGTAGGGCACGCTGCCCGCGAACACGGCATTGGGATTGGCACGGGTCTGGCCAGCGACGAAATCCACCACCTGCAGGAAGGCCTCGCGGGCCGGTGTGAGGCGCCGGAGCATGGCGCGCGCCGCCACGCTCTGCCGCCCGGCCAATTCAGCCTCGGTCGCGGCGATCTGCGCAGCGATCGACCTGGCGGTGGCACCGCCATCGCGGGCGGTCTTGCGGCCGACCAGGTCGTTGGCCTGGATCGCGGTCGTGCCCTCGTAGATGGTGAGGATCTTGGCGTCGCGGTAGTACTGCGCCGCGCCGGTCTCCTCGATGAAGCCCATGCCGCCGTGCACCTGCACGCCCATCGAGGTGACGTCCAGGCTCATCTCGGTGCTGTAGCCCTTGACCAGCGGCACCATGAACTCGTAGAAGGCCTGGTT
>CAISYQ010000461.1 GCA_903889735.1 uncultured Methylibium sp. | reverse complement strand
GTTCGGCTGTTCGACCGCGTGCTGGTCCTCGCCGACTATGCCGGGTTCGAGCAGCGCCGGCGCGACGCCGAAGCGCGCGGCCGCATCCGCGGATTCGGCATCTGCTATTTCGTTGAAAGCTCAGGCGTGGCCCCCTCGAAGTACGCCGGCATGTTCGGCGCACGCGCCGGCTTTTTCGATTCAGCCGACATCCGAGTGGGCTGCGACGGCAGCCTCCTGGTGATGTGCGGCACGCACAGCCACGGCCAGGCACACGCGACCACCTTCGCACAAGTGCTTGCCGATCGCATCGGGGTACCGCTCTCCATGATCGAACTGGTGGAGGGCGACACCGGCCGCGTCCCCTACGGCACCGGCACCTTCGGATCTCGCTCCATGGTCATTGCAGGTTCGGCCATCACCATGGCCGCCGACAAGCTGCTCGCGAAGGCGAAGAAGCTTGCCGCGCATCTGCTGGAGGCCGCAGAAGCTGACGTTGAGCATCGCGTGATTGATGGCCAGGGCGAATTCCGGGTTGCAGGCACGGATTCCGTGATTGGCTGGGCCGATGTGGCCCGCGCGGTCACCTACGCCCACAACCTCCCGGCCGGCATGGAGCCCGTGCTGCATTCCAATGCTTTCTTCGACCCCCCCAACCTCACCTGGTCGAATGGCGCGCAGGCCTGCGAGGTGGAAATTGATCCTGCCACCGGCATGACCACGCTCGAGTCGTACGTGGTGGTCGATGACATCGGAACCGTCATCAACCCCGTGGTGGTTGAGGGTCAGGTGCATGGCGCTATTGCGCAGGGCATTGGACAGGCCATGTTCGAACAGGCCGTCTACGACCGCGAAACAGGCCAGCTCTACACCGGCTCATTTATGGACTACGCCATGCCGCGTGCCGATGTGCTGCCCGATTTCATTTCGGAAACCGACGAATCGCAGCCCTGCACGCACAACCCGCTGGGCGTAAAGGGTTGCGGTGAATCCGGCACCATCGGCGCACCGGCGGCCATCACCAGCGCCATGCACGACGCGCTTGCTCCTTTGGGCGTGCGTCATCTCGAAATGCCGTTCACGCCTGAAAAGGTATGGCGTGCACTTCGCGAGGCCCGCCTCCCGAAGGCCGCCTGATGAGCACGGCCGCCGATGAGCATGCGCCCCTGCGCGCAGAAGTAGGCGAGCGCCTGGCCGAGCTCAGCCGCTGGGCGGCAGGCCTGCGCCCTGAGCAGTTACCGCAGCGGGTGTTGTCGCAGGCGGTCCTGATTCTGGGGGACAACATCGCCGCCATGCTGTCGGCGGCCGACGAACCCGAACTTCGCGCCTACCACGAGCAGCTGCTCGCAGGGGGCGGCGCAGGCGAGGCCACCCTCTTCAGACGCGGAGCACCGAAGGTAACCCTCACCGACGCGGCCGTGGGTAACGGGCTCGCCAGCACCTGGAACGAGCTCGACGACGGCTACACCCGTACCGCCGTTCATCCCGGTGCGCTCAGCCAGCCGCTCATCCTGGCCGCGGCCGAGGCCGGCCGCCTGCCCCTGTCGGCGATGCTGCGCGCAACCGTCGGCGCCTATGAGATCGGAACCCGCTTTGCGCGCGCCTGGCACGGCACGCTACCGCGGCTGCATCCGCACGGCGTATGGAACACCGTCTGCGCGGCGGCGGGTCTCGCGCTCATTCGGAATTACGGCGCAGAGCAATTGCACCGCACTCTCACGACCGCAGCCAGCATGGCCTCCCCCGGGCCTTACAGTCATCCCATCGAAGGTGCTCTGGTACGAAACGCGTGGCCGGCGGCGGGATCGTGGTT
>CAISYQ010000460.1 GCA_903889735.1 uncultured Methylibium sp. | reverse complement strand
GAGCTTGGTGGCCTCGTAGTTGGTGCGGTACATGTCCTTCTTGTCAAGGTTCGGGTCCTTGGCGCAGCGGGGGTCGATCCACACCAGGCTGACGATGCACAGCTCGTTGGCGATGTCCCTGGGGATCACGCCCTCGATCACGCAGTCGATCACCGCGTCGGCGGTGGCGGCCTGCACCACGCCGCCGAAGAGGTCGATGTTGGCGCTGTCCTTGAGCGTCACCTTGGGCACGGTGATCGTGGCCGGGCGCACCATCTGGTTGCAGGCGCGGATCGCGAACATCGCCGTGTGGCCCTTGCTCTGCGCCATCATGTTGGCGAAGGCGGCGCCCACCGGGCCGTCGGTGCGGCCGATCAGGATCTCGGGCATCGCATCGGTGAACTGGCCGTCGGCGGCGAGGACGGTGGCTTCGCCGGCGTGGAAGATGTAGTTCTTGCTCATGGTCTTGGGCCTGATGGGGTGGGCTGGGGTTGGTCGAGGCCAAATGCTATCCGGCCGCGGCTGGCACGGGTCTGCCGGCCCCCATTGGCCTCAATCCGGGTTGAGGACCATCAGCTCGCCCTTGCCACCCGCGGCCAGGTCGCCCAGGTGGCGCTGCGGCAGGCGCCGGGGCAGCTCGGCCAGCGCACCGCCATGGCGCGCCAGGTCGCGGGCGATCAGCTGCCAGAACACGGCGATGTCGGCATGACTCTGGACGAAGGCGGCCGGCACCGCCGGCGCCGGGCCGGCGCAGACGAGGCTGCCGCGCCGCATGCCGTAGGCCGGGTGGGCGCCGAGCCGACCCGCCACCGCGATGGTGCCGGCCACCATGCGCGAGGCCGCGAAATCGCCCACATCGCCGAACACCAGCGCGGTGCCGCGGCGCATGCGGTCGCCGAAGCGCGCGCCGGCATGGCCGCGCACGATCAGCAGTCCGCCGCGCATGCCGTCCATGCTGCCCGGCAGACTGGCAGCGGCGAAGTCGCCGGTGTTGCCAACGATCTCGAGCCGCCCGCCCGACATCTCGCAGCCGGCCAGCCGTCCGGCGGCGCCATGGCTCAGGATCTCGCCCCCGCTCATGCCCGCGCCCAGGTAGTCGCCGGCCGGGCCCTCGACGCGGATCACGCCGGCGGCCAGTTGCCAGCCGATGCGGTCGGCGCGGGAGAGGTCGCCCTCGAACACCAGTTCTTCCCCGTCGTGCGGCGAGACCGCGAACACCTCGCCGAGGGCCAGCGACTCGTTGCCATGCCAGAGGTGCCACCGCTCGACCTCGGCGGCGGACCGACCGGTGAGCGCGGCCGGTGTGAGCTCGCGCAGGTCCAGCCGCAGCGGGCAATCCTGCCTCAGGGTGAGGGTCCAGCCGCTCATGCCACGTTCCTCCGGTCGCGGCGTGACCACCGACCCCGGGGAGGGTGCGCGCCTCCTGCGGGAGGCCGTGGGTGGGCGCTCATGAGGAGTACTCCCCCGCGCCTGGAACCAGCTGGTGCAGGTGGTACAGAAAGGGTCCCAGCTTGCCGCCGTAGTTGCCCGCGCCGATGCGCCGCAGGCCCGATTTGCCGCCGCGCTCGATCAGGGCCTTGAGGCCGACCCGCATGGCGGCGGCCACGTCGGCGTCGGTCAGACCGTCGATCACGATCTCCATCACGCTGCCGATGTCAGGACTGAGCTCGCTGCGGGCGGCCAGCTCGCGCAGGCTGGGGCAGTAGGCCTCGTTGGTCGAGGCGCCGAGCGCCGGGTACTTGCTGCCGACCTTGGAGCCCGAGCGCACCACGCCGCCGGGAAAGGGCATCACCACGTTGGGCAGCCGCTTCATCGCCTCCACCGCCACCTCGGCGGCGGCCAGCGCGGCGGCGGTGTCGGTCGCCAGCAGCAGCAGGTTGCCGCCGCCGACCGCCTGGGTCGTGACCCAGGTGGTTTCCTGGGCGACGAACTCACCGTCCATCACGGGGATGCGCCAGAAGCGCTGCGGGTGGTCCTGATCACCCACGCGCAGCATCTTGCTGGTCTGCCAGCCGTCGCCGAAGAAGCGCAGGTTCTTGCCCAGCGCGATCGGGTCGCCCTCGTGCAGGCCGGCGAAGACGGCGGTGGTCGGGCAGGTCAGCACGCACTGGCCGACGCGCTTTTCCACCTGCTTGGCGAGCTCGCGGCCGCTCATGGAGAAGATCAGGAGGGCGAAGCCCGGGCGGCCGTCGGGGGTTTCGTCGGGCGAGAGCTCGCGCTCGATGCCGGCCTCGCAGCCGCAGGCGATGACCGAGGTGGCGAAGCCGGTGGTCGCGACCGCCGCATGCCGCGCCCAGGTCAGGTTGTGGGCGGTGACGATCAGCCGTGTTGCCTTCATCGGGAAGGCCTCGGCGAAGCTGTCGTCGATGGTGATGCCGTTGAGTTGCATCGTCATGGGGGGCTCACCGTCGTCGTGTGCACGCGGTGGGCCGGGGAAGGACGGGGTGGGTGATGCATGTCAACGGGCGCCCGTGAAGCAGGCCTCGGGCAGCAGCCGCCCACCGTTGCTGCAGCGGCAGAGTTCGTCGCGTCCGATCACGGCGTGGCGCGGGTCCACGCACAGGTGCTGCAGTGCGTAGGGCGCCAGCAGCTTCTCGATGCCGCGGTCGTAGGCCGGTTCCAGGAAGTGCGTGCCCCCGGTGGGCGTGGCGGTGATGACGCCACGGCGCGCCACGCGCAGGCCATCCTTGAACACATGCTCGGGCGCGGTGAACATGCGCTCGCGGTCGGCGTCTTCGCGGTAGATGGCGATGTCGGCCGCGGCACCCACGGCCAGGTGGCCGCGGTCCTTCAGGCCCAGCAGCCGGGCCGGGCCGGCCCGGGTCATGATCGCGATCTCGTTCAGGCTCAGCTCGCGGGTGAGTGAACCCAGCGAGGTCTGCGCCGCCACGTCGGGGTGGAGCTTGGCCAGTTGCTCATCGCGGAAGGACTTGTCCATCAGCAAGCGGATCAGGTGCGGGTAGCTGGTGAAGGGCGCGCCGTTGGGGTGGTCGGTGGTCAGCACCACCCGCCAGGGGTCCTGGACCAGCAGGAAGATCTCGAGGCCGATGGCCCATTGCAGGGCGTTGACGAAGCTTTGCTCGCGGTAGCGGAAGGGCACCACGCCGCAGCCGGCATCGCACTCGATGTCGGCCCCCACCCACTTGCGCGGGTTGGCGAGGTCGGCGTTGGCATGCTGGCGCATCGAGTCGCCCGAGGCGGTGACGGTCTGGCCGAACATGATCTGGCCAACGTCGATGCTGATGTTGGGGTGAGCGTTGACCGCATCCGCCAGGCGCTGCGCGGCCGAGGAGAACTTCTTCGGTCCCTCGGTGCCGTAGGCGTGGAACTGGATGTGGGTCAGGTGGCCGGGCAGGCCGTCCAGGGCGTCGATGGTGGCGAGCGTGGACTCGATGTTGCCGGCCACGCCGAGGTTGCTGCCGTGGATGTGCAGCGGGTGGGGCACGCCCAGCTCGTGCAGCGCGCGTGCCAGGGTGTTCACGATCTTGCGCGGCGTCACGCGCCAGTGCACATGCTCTTCATCGACATCGAGCTTTCGCTGGTTGAACTTGAAGGCCGAGATGCCGCCGGGGTTGACCACCTTCACGCCCATGGCCTTGGCCGCGTGGATCGTCCAGCCGACGTAGTCGCGGATCGTCTGGAACTCCTTGCCCTCGGCCAGCAGCTGCAGGAAGAGCTCGTCGCTGCCCAGCATGACGTAGGCGCCATGGTCGAGGATGGGGGTGTCGCCCATCTCCATGTGGGCATGGCGTGCGTTGGCGGGCAGCATGGCCGGCTCGAAGGCCGCCGTGTAGCCCATTTCGGCGTAGCGGTAGCCGGCGGCCAGGGTGCCGGGCGCGCAGTGGCCGCAAGAGGCCAGCTCCAGCGGGTTGGTCGGCAGCGCGAGCGGCTCGCGGTTGAGGCGGTGGTCCTCGGGCAGCAGCATGCGCGCGAGGTTGACCTTGCCACCGCCGATGTGGGTGTGCAGATCGATCCCGCCGGCCATCACGACACAGCCGCGGGCGTCGATCTCCTCGCTCACCGGCGCCTGGGGGTGAAGCTCGACGATGCGGCCGTCGCGCACGGCCAAGTCCTGCACGGCGTCCAGGCCATGGATGGGGTCGATGACGCGGGCGCCGCGGATGCGCAGGCTGCTCATGGGGTTCTCGCTCCGGCGTCTGCTTGTGTGTCCGCTTCTGCGTCTGCTTGTGTGCTGGGTTGTGCGGTCGTTTGTGCGCTCATCATTGCGGCGGCTCGTTCGCCGGCCCGGGATGCCGCGGCTTTCACCGCGATCTTCAGCGCCGCCACGCGGACCGTGAGCGCCCTCAGGACCTCGGGCACGCTGGGCAGGCCCTGGTCCCGCAGGGCCTCGACCGGCAGGGCCACCACGCCGTCGGCGCGGATCAGGTGGCCGGCTTGACCGATGCCCGGCGTCGAGACCGGGATGAACACGCCCCGGGGCGGCGCTTCGACCTCCGGTCCGCCGAGCACGATGACCGGCATCGACGGGTCGGCCGCGGCCGGCCGCGCGGCCTCGGTGCCGAAGCTGGCGATCCACAGCAGCGCGTCGGTCTCGCCGCAGGCCAACAGGTCGCCGGCATCGAAGCGGACCGGCTCATGCTCCAGCCCGCGCGGGCCGGCGCGGCTGCGCAGCGGCAGGCCTGACAGCCAGGCGAAGGTCTGGTTCACGCTGGCCAGGCCGTCGGCACCGCCCAGCGGCAGCAGGGCCGCCCGCGTGTGCCGGTTCAACCGATCCACGATCTGGTTGGCCGCCTCGACGATCAGCGTGCCCTGCACCGGCAGGCGCGCGGCCTCCCACACCAGCACGGCGTAGCGGGCGGCACGCAGCCGCTCGGCCAGCGCCGCCAAGGCGGGGGGCGCCTCGACCCGGCGCTGCGCCACCCGGGCGGACAGCAGGGACAGGGTGTCGAACAGGTCGCCATGGAGCTCGATGGCGGTCAGCGTGATGCCAGGCCGGCCCTCGAGCGCGGGATCGACCGGTGTGCCGAGGAACACGACCTCGCGCTGGGCCACCAGGCTGGGGCCGTCCGGCGTGCCGACGCTGACGCGCCGCCAGAGCTCCGGCTGCGCCTCGCCCGGCGAGCCCCCCAGGCAGACGATGAGGTCAGCGCGGTTGCGCACTTCCGCCAGCGTGGTGGTGAACTGGCCGCGGTCCTGCAGCGCGCGCAGACCGTGGAGCAGGGCGCCGCCCTCGGCGGCGTCGCTGATCGCGCCGGTGGCGCAGGCCAGGGGGTAGAGGGCGCGCGCGCCCATCACATCGGTGCCGAGTCCGCCGAACAGGGGCTGTCGGCTCGCGGCCAACCACTGCGCCGCCTGCTCGATGGCGGCTTCCAGACTGGCTGGCTGCCCTGCGATCAGCGGGGTGGCGACGGCCCCGGGTGTGAACCGCGCCAGTGCCCGCAGCGCCCGGGGGCAGTCGCTGCCCTGCAGCACCAGCGCGCCGCCCGCCTCGGCCAACTGCAGGCTGTCGCAGAGCAGGCTGCAGAAGGGACAGGTCCAGGGCCGCCCGGTCATGGCCGACGGGGCCCCGGTGGGCGCCGCAGGATCGCTCCCCGCCAGGCGGTCGGTCGCCAGGCTGGTCGGGTGTTGGGGGGCGGTCGGGGAACTCATGGGAACGGTGTCACGCAATGCGTGTGCCATTGTCGGGCGTCCCCGCCGCACGGGCGCGGGCGGGGGATCCCGCAGTGACCGCGGGCAGTCCCAACGGGCTGCCGAACAGGGGGTATGGACCGACCGATGCGTGCCTGCATCTCCAGGTGCCGTCTGCTTGCCACATTGTGTGGCCCTAAAGGTGTGTGTCGGCGCAGTCTGTGCCGCGCCAGCCCGCTGGGATGTGGCCGTCGTGCAAGGCCGAGGCCACCAGCCAGGCCTGGGCCCCCTGGGTGGCGGCGGCCTCCAGGTCGGCCACGCCGCGAACCCCCCCGGCACCGATCAGCGTCGCGCCCAGCGCCCGTGCCCGCACGGCGTCCAGGGCGGCGAGGTCGGGGCCCTCGCCGCTGCCGACGCGCTCCAGCGCCATCACGATCACGCGCTGCGGCCAGCGCTCTGGCATTTGCCAGATGCCCGACTGGTCGAGCCGGGCCCCGCCACGGCTGTCGAGCGACAGGATGGCCTGGGCGGGGAGGGCGGCCGTGTCGCCGAGCGACTCACTGCCGAACACCGGGGTGATGCGCGCGGCCCCAGCCTGGGCAGGACCCGGACTGCGCAGGACCGCAGGGACCCCATCGGGGTTCCCTGGCCGGACCCCCAGCGACGCCACCAGCGCCTCAGCGGCCGCCGCGTTTGTGAACCCGGCGTCCAGCCACAGTTGGAGTCGCGGCAGCGCCGCGAGCAGCCGGCGCAGGACCGCCGTCTGCACGGCCCCACCCTGCAGCGCATCGAGATCGGCGAGGTAGAG
>CAISYQ010000459.1 GCA_903889735.1 uncultured Methylibium sp. | reverse complement strand
CTGCGGCATGTGCCCGTGACCCGCGACGGCCGGGCGGTGGGGATGGTCTCGGAGCGCGACCTCTTCGCGATGCAGCGGCTCTCGATCGGCCAGCTCTCCGACAGCCTTCGCGCCGCCCGCGACCTGGGTGACGTCCAGGCCGCCGCCGGGCAGCTGCGCCGCTTCGCTCGCCTGCTGCTCGCCCAGGGCGTGCATGCCCGGCAGCTCACCGAGCTCATCAGCCACCTCAACGACCGGCTGACGACGCGCTTGATCGAGCTGATCGCGCCCCGCCACGGGCGGGACCTGCAGCGGGCCTGCTGGCTGGCCTTCGGCTCCGAGGGGCGCTCCGAGCAGACTCTGGCAACCGATCAGGACAACGGCCTGGTCTTCGAGAGCGATGAGCCTGAGGCGGACCGCCCGGCCTGGCTGGCTTTCGCGCGTGAGGTCAACGAGGCGCTCGACGCCTGTGGCTACCCCCTGTGCCGGGGCGGCGTGATGGCCGGCAACCCGGACTGCTGCCTCACGCCCGCCGAATGGCAGCAGCGCTTCGCCCGCTGGATGGAGCAGGGCGCGCCGCAAGACCTGCTCGCGGCGAGCATCTACTTCGACCTGCGCCCCCTGGCCGGCCGGTTGGCGCTCGCCGAGCCGCTGCGCGCCTTCGTCACCCAGCGCGCCCGCGAACTCCCGCGCTTCTGCCGCCAGCTGGCCGAGGAGGTCCTGCGCACCCGCCCGCCGCTCAACTGGCTCGGGCAGATCGAGGCGCAGTCGGTCGATGGCGTCGAGGGAGTGGACTTGAAGGCGCATGGCACGGCGATCTTCGTCAACGCGGCGCGGCTGCAGGCGCTGGCGCGGGGGCTGCCGGAGGTCGGCACCAGGCCGCGCTTCGAGGCGATCGCGCGTGCCCGGGGCACCCCGACGCCGCAGGCCGAGAGCTGGATCGGCGCCTTCGAGTTCCTGCAGATGCTGCGCCTGCGCGCGCAGCTCGAGGCCCCCGAGTCGGGTCGCCCGGGCCTCGCGCCCAACCGGGTCCGGCTCGACAGACTGAGCCAGCTCGACCGCCGCATCCTGAAGGAGTCGCTGCGCGTGGCGCGACGCCTCCAGCAGGAGATCGAGCTCGAGTACCTGCGCTGAGTCGATGACCGGGTGCCGGCTCTGGTCATCGTGGCGGGGTACCCCGCCGGCGGCCGACATCGACGAGGCGCGCTGGGTGGTGGCCGATGTCGAATCCAGCGGGCTCGACCCGGCGCGCGACCGCCTGCTGGCCATCGCCGCCGTCGCGGTGCACTTCGACGATGCCGCGCGCCCGGGGGGCGCCGGTCGACTCCCCCGCCCCCGCATCGTCCTGGGTGACAGCCTTGAGCTGCGGCTGCGCCAGCCCGAGGCGGCCCTGGACCGGCCGGACAAGGTCAATATCCTGGTCCACGGGATCGGCGTCGGGGCGCAGCGCAGCGGTACCGAGCCGGGCGAGGCCCTGGCCGCCTGGGCCCGCTTCATCGGCCGCTCGCCGCTGGTCGGTTTCCACAGCGATTTCGACCGCCGACTCATCGACAGCGCCGGCCGGCGCCAGGGTGGCAGCCGGTCGACCCATCCCTGGCTGGACCTCGAGCCCCTGGCGGCGGTCTTGCACGACGATCCCCGCCACCACCCGCTGGACCACTGGCTGCAACAGCAGGGCATCGCCTGCCTGGCGCGCCACCAGGCCGCGGCCGATGCGCTGGCCACGGCCGAGCTGCTGCTCACGCTCTGGCCGGCCGTGCGGCGCCGCTGCGACGGGCGTTTCCGCAGCGTCGAGGACCTGGCCCGGGGGCACCGCTTCCTGGCGGGACGGGGCTGAGATCCGCCGCCGGCGCGGGTTCGCCGGTCCGCCAAAGTCCTTGCGAGAGACCCGGCCGGGGGCGCGACGCAGCCTCCCCCGCCTCCTAGAATCTTGGGCCACACTCCCGGGAACCCCATGCCCCAAGGT
>CAISYQ010000458.1 GCA_903889735.1 uncultured Methylibium sp. | reverse complement strand
GCGATCGCAGCGAGAGGCGCGCCAGGCCGCAGACGCCATGCCCGGAGGTGCAGCCGCTGCCCAGGCGCGTGCCAAAGCCGACCAGCAGTCCCGCCAACACCAGCCACAGCGCCCGCGGGCCGGGCGGCAGCACGCTCACGGCCGGCACGGAAGAGGCCGCCGGGGCCAACAGCGCGAGCAGGACCCCTGCCGCGATCAGGCCCGCCACAAAGGCGATGCGCCAGGAGCGCTCACCGGCTTGGGCCGGCGTGGGCTCGAAAGCCCCGTGGAAGATGCCCGAGATGCCGGCGATGCGGCCCAGCCAGAGCATCATGAGGCCGCTGGCCAGCCCGATGATCGCGCCGCCGGCGAGGGCCGCGGCCCAGAGTTGCAGGGTGTCGTTCATGGCTCAGGCCTCCTGGATGGGTTCGCCGGCGCGCTTGTTGGCGGGCACGGCGGTGTCGATGTGGCGGGGTGGTGGCAGGTTCAGCGAGCTCATCAGCGCCGCAAAGCTCTCGGCTGTCTGGCCGACAAAGCGTGGGTTGCCCTCACGCTCCGCGCCAATGCTGCTGTGGGTGCGGCCGCGGTAGTCGTGGCCGGGCCAGACCTCGGTCGCCGGAGGCAGCGTGAAGAGTCGCCGGGTGATGCTGTCCCACTGCTGCGCGCTGCTGCCGCCCTGGAAATCGGTGCGACCACAGCCGCCGATCAGCAGCGCGTCGCCAGTGAAGACGCGGGCGGTGTCGCCGTCCTGCCAGAGGTAGCTCATGCTGCCGGGCGTGTGGCCCGGCGTGGCAATCACATGCAGGCGGTGGCGACCGAAGACGATGAGATCACCGCCCACCAGTCCCCGGTCGTAGGCCGCTGCCTGGCAGTCCAGGCCCACCGCGGTGCTGGCGCCGGTGGCGGTTTTCAGTGACGCTGCGGCCGTGACATGGTCGGCATGCACATGGGTATCGACCACGGCCACCAACTTGAGGCCATGCTCATGCAGCAGCGCCAGGTCGCGCTGGACCTGATCACGCACCGGATCGATCAGCACCGCCTCACGGGTCTCGTCATCGGCGAGCAGGTAGGTGTAGGTGCTGGAGTCGGGATCGAAGAGTTGCTGGAACATGTGTCACCTCACTAAGAAGTCGATGAGTGATTCTGTGCCGGCGACCGGCCCGGCGTCGGTGACAAACGTCACCGGCAACCGGACAGCCTCCTCAGGCGCTCGCACGGGCTCTCCCACCCTGAGCGATCGACCGTCCTGGGGGCTGTTGTCCGGTCCGCACCGGCCTCAACCCGCCGCGACCCCCCGCAAGGCCCCGATGTCCAGCACCTCGAGCTCCTCACGGCCCTGGCGCAGCCAGCCGCGCTCCGAGAAGCTGCGCAGTACGCGGCTCACCATCTCGCGGGCGACGCCCAGTTCGGCGGCCAGCTGCTGGTGCGTGACCGCCAGCCGCGGCCCCTGCTCCAGCAGCAACGCGGCCACCCGGCGATCGAGCCGGTGGAAGGCCAGGGCCTCAACCTGCCCCATCAGGTCGGACAGCCGCTCGCCCAGCATGTGGAACACGAAGGACCGGAAGGCCGGCTCGGTGGCCACCAGCGCGTCGACCACCGCATAGGGCAAGGCCAGCAGCTCGACCGCGCTGTGCGCCACGCCCTCGGCATCGAAGGGCTGGTGTCCCAGCAGCGCGCCGCTGGAGACGATGCAGCTCTCACCGGCCAGCACGGTGTAGAGCAGGATGCGCTTGCCGTCCGGGTGCAGCCGGTAGACGCCCACCTGCCCGCCCAGCAGGAAGGGCAGGTGCTCGCAGGGATCGCCCGGCGAGAACAGCACGGTGCCCGTGGGCTCGCAGCGCAGGCGGCCCGCGGCCACCAGCCGATCCAGTGAGGCCGGCGAGAGACCCGCCAGGCGCGGGAAGGCGGCGAGCAGGCGGTCGGCCAGGGCGTGAGCGTCGGACGGGGTCATGGGCGTGGCTCTCAAAGCGGCAGCACCGCGACCGCCGGGCCGCGCGCGATCGCCGCAGCCAGGTCATCGGCCAGCCGCTCGCTCTCGGCCACCGCGCGGCCCCAGGCCTTGACGCGGCCGGGCAGGTCCCGGGCGTAGCGCCTGAAATCACTGCGGTCGGGCAGCTTGCCGTTGGGCAGCGCACCGATCCACTGCGGATCCGGGGCCAGCACCACGACGTTGTCCAGGAAGGGGGTGGCGCGGTGGCGGTGGGTGAGGGCCTTGTCCAGCCAGCCGGGCACCAGGGCCTGTTGGAAATGCGGATACAGCACCAGTGATGGGGCCTTGCCAGGGCCAGGGGCACCGAGGCCCTGCCCGTTCATCGAGGCGTAGTTCCAGTGCAGGTGGTAATCGGTGATGCCGCCATCCCAGTAGGCGCCCGGCGGCGCGCCCGGGATGCCCGCCACCGCCTCCAGCACGAAGGGAATGGAGCAGGAGGCGAGCAGCGCCGGGCGGAAATTGCCTGGGGTCAACGCGGTCCGGTGATGGCGCAGGTCATCCAGGTCGACCGGCAGCGCCTCGCCGGGCGAGGAAAACACCGCCCGCTCCAGCCACGCACCCAGCCAGCGGCGCCGCAGGGCGTTGGCCGCGAAGGCGCCGAGGTAGCCCAGCGGCGTGCGCAACAAGCCCTCCCGCGCCAGGATGTGTCGTCCGCGCGAGGCCACCACATGGAGCCGCCGCCGCGGGTGGACCAGCAGCGACTCGATCTCGCCGCCGAAGAAGGCCTCGAGCGTGCGCGCGAAGGTGCGGCTGACCAGGCCCGGGCTGGGCATCGTGCGGCCGGGCTCGGCCGCGTAGTGCTGGTGGATGTACTCGTGCTGGAGCCGCTCGAAAGCCGGCACCGGATCGCGCAGGGCCGCGGTGGCCATGCGCCAGGCGCCGATGGAGGCCCCGACCAGGTGCAGCGTCTGCGGCGCCTCGCGCAGCCACTGCCCGAACAGGAACCGGTCGATCGGCCCCAGCACCAGCCCCTTGGGCCCGCCTGCCGCAGCAGCGACCACGCGGATGTCCTGGGGGCGCAGCCCGAATTCGGCCAGGTGGGCGCGGGCGGTGGGGCCGGCGTAGACGCGCAGGGCCGGACGGTGTGCAGCGATCGGGGCAAGCAACGACATGGGGCCGATGGTATCGGCGCCCGCCCCAGGACCGACCCGGTGCGGGTGGCCGCCGCGGGGCGGGCTGCGTTCTGCGTCCCCTGCGTCCTGCGCTTACCGCCCCGTCTTCAGCTTCGCGAAGGCCGCCGCCATGGCGCCGCCCGCCGGCTCGGGCGGGCGGGCACCGCCGCGCGGGCGCTCATCGCGGCCGGGTGGTCGGTAGGCGTGGCCAGGTGCGGCCCCGCCCCCCTCGCGGCCGCGCGGGGCGGCCGACTCGGACTTCATGGTGAGCGACACCCGCCCGCGGGCCAGATCGACCTCCAGCACCCGGACCCGGACGATGTCGCCGGTCTTGACCACCGTGTGCGGGTCGCTGACGAAGCGGTCGGCCAGCTGACTCACATGGACCAGCCCGTCCTGGTGCACGCCCAGATCGACGAAGGCGCCGAAGGCCGCCACGTTGCTGACCGTGCCCTCCAGCCACATGCCGGGCTGCAGGTCCTTGAGGTCTTCCACGCCCTCGTTGAAGCGGGCGACCTTGAAGTCCGGGCGCGGGTCGCGGCCGGGTTTCTCGAGCTCGGCCAGCAGGTCGCGCACCGTGATGGCGCCGAAGCGCTCGTCGGCGAAGGCCTCGGGCCGCAGGGTGCGGATCACGTCGCTGTGACCGACCAGCGCCTCCAGCGGCCGCCCAACGGCGGCGCTGATTTTCTCCGCCAGCGGGTAGGTCTCGGGGTGGACGCCCGAGGCGTCCAGCGGGTGGTCGCCGCCGCGGATGCGCAGGAAGCCCGCCGCCTGCTCGAAGGTCTTGTCGCCCAGGCCGGTGACCTCACGCAGCTGGCGCCGGTTGCGGAACGCGCCATGGGCATCGCGCCAGCGCACGATGCTGGCCGCCACCGCCCCCGACAGACCCGAGACCCGGGACAGCAGCGGCGCCGAGGCCGTGTTGAGGTCCACGCCCACCGCATTGACGCAGTCCTCCACCACCGCACCCAGGGTGCGGGCCAGCTCGCCCTGGTTGACGTCGTGCTGGTACTGGCCCACGCCGATGGCCTTGGGATCGATCTTCACCAGCTCGGCCAGCGGGTCCTGCAGGCGCCGCGCGATCGAGACCGCGCCGCGCAGGCTGACGTCGAGCTCGGGCAGCTCCTTGCTGGCGAATTCCGAGGCCGAGTAGACCGAGGCCCCCGCCTCGCTGACCACCACCCGGTCGATGCGCAGCGCGGCCGAGTCCGGCGAATCGAGGGACTTGAGCCGCTCGATCAGCTCGGCGGCCAAGCGGTCGGTCTCGCGGCTGGCCGTGCCATTGCCGATGGCGATGAGGTTCACGCCGTGGGTGGCACACAGGCGCGCCAGCGTGTGCAGCGAGCCCTCCCAGTCCTTGCGTGGCTCGTGCGGGTAGACGGTGGCGGTGTCGAGCACCTTGCCGGTGTCGCTGACCACCGCCACCTTCACGCCGGTGCGGATGCCGGGATCCAGCCCCATCACCACCCGCTTGCCGGCGGGCGCCGCCAGCAACAGGTCGCGCAGGTTGTCGGCGAAGACCTTGATGGCGACCTTCTCGGCCTCTTCCCGCAGGCGGGTGAAGAGGTCGCGCTCCAGGCTCAGGCTGAGCTTGACCTTCCAGGTCCAGGCGATGCACTTGCGGATCAGCTCGTCGCCCGGGCGAGCGGCATGGCTCCAGCGCAGGTGGAGGGCGATGCGGCCTTCGGCCATCGAGGGCCGCCCTGGCACCGGCTCCTCGTCCAGCGCCAGCTTGGCGTCCAGCAGCTCCAGCGTGCGGCCGCGGAACACCGCGAGTGCCCGGTGCGAAGGCACGCGGGCGATGGGCTCGTCATAGTCGAAGTAGTCCCGGAACTTGGCGATCTCCGGGTCCTGCTCGCTCTTGCCGGCCAGCAGCTTGGAGCGCAGCAGGCCCGAGTCCCACAGCCAGGTACGCAAGCTCCCGACCAGCCCCGCATCCTCGGCCCAGCGCTCGGCCAGCAGGTCTCGCACACCGTCCAGCAGGGCATGGGCGTCGGCAAAACCGGCCTCGGCCAGCGCCGCCGCGCCGCCCAGGTGGGCCAGGGTGAAGGCCTGCGCCTCGGCCAGCGGCTCGAGCGAGGGGTCGGCGAACAGCCGATCGGCCAGCGGCTCCAGGCCGGCCTCGCGGGCGATCAAGCCCTTGGTGCGTCGCTTGATCTTGAAGGGCAGGTAGAGGTCTTCCAGCTCCTGCTTGGTGGGTGCCGTCTCGACGGCGTTGCGCAGCGTTGGGGTGAGCTTGCCCTGCTCATCGATGGCCTTCAGCACCGCACCACGGCGGTCCTCGAGCTCGCGCAGGTAGGACAGGCGGGCCTCCAGCTCGCGCAGCTGGATGTCATCGAGGTTGTCGGTGGCTTCCTTGCGGTAGCGGGCGATGAAGGGCACGGTGGCGCCACCGTCGAGCAGCTCCACGGCCGCGTTCACTTGCGCCGGCCGGACCTTCAGTTCGGCGGCGATCTGCAACAGGATCTTGTCCAAGGCGTCGATCCCGCCGGGCGGGGTTCTCATGAGGGGAAGCGAGTGTAGCGAGGGCCGGACACGGCCCCCACTGCGGAACGTCAGCCTGGAGCAGGGGATGGGGCGCCGCGGCCGTGTTAGCTTTCCTGGAATCGACCGCAAGAAGCAGGGTGCCGGACGGCCCGTCCTGCGGCATGCTGACGCCATGGCCCCTACGCAGCGCACAGGGGCCGCGACAACGAGACCTTGAAACCTTCCATGAGCACCTCCAAAGACCCCAGCGAATCCGCCTCGGCGCTGCAGGCAGACCCACGTTGGGGCCGGATCGTCGCCCGCGACCAATCGGCCGATGGCGCATTCTGGTATTCGGTCGTGACCACCGGCATCTACTGCCGCCCCTCCTGTCCCTCGCGCACGGCGAACCCGGGCAACGTCCGCCTCCACGACACGCTGGCACAGGCCCGGGCCACGGGCGCCCGCCCCTGCAAGCGCTGCAACCCCGAGGGCTTGGCATGGGCCGCCGGGAACGCCGCCCTTGTGGCCAAGGCCTGCCGGTTGATCGAACAGGGCCTGGCCGGCCCGGACGCCTGCGCGCCCACGCTCGGAGCGCTCGCCGAGGCCGCGGAGATGAGCCCGGGCCACTTCCACCGGCTCTTCAAGGCCAGCACCGGCCTCACACCCAAGGCCTATGCCATGGCGCACCAAGCCCGCCTCATTCGTGAGACCCTCACCCGCAGCGCGACCGTGACGGCCGCCATCCACGACGCGGGCTTCGGCTCGGACGGACGCTTCTATGAACAATCCACCGGACTGCTCGGCATGACACCCACCCGATTCCGCGCCGGCGGCGTCAACGAGACCCTGCGATTCGCGGTGGGCTCCTGCTCGCTGGGCAGGGTCCTGGTGGCCTCGAGCACCCAGGGGGTGGCGGCCATCCTGATCGGTGACGACCCACTGGCACTGCAGCATGACCTGCAGCAGCGGTTCCCGAGGGCCCGACTGGTCGGCGGCGACGCGGACCACGAGCAGCGGGTGGCCCAGGTCATCGGCTTTGTCGAGGCGCCGGGGCTGGGCCTGGAGCTGCCTCTGGACGTGCGGGGCACGGCCTTCCAGCATCGGGTGTGGCAGGCGCTGCGACAGATCCCGGCCGGACGCACGACGACCTACCGCGAGGTGGCCGAAATGATCGGCGCGCCGACGGCCACGCGCGCGGTGGCGGGGGCCTGCGCGGCCAACCCGATCGGCGTGGCCATCCCCTGCCACCGGGTGGTGCGCAGCGATGGTTCGCTGTCAGGCTACCGCTGGGGCGTGGAGCGCAAGCGCGCGCTGCTCCAGCGGGAGGCGGCGGATGCCGCAGCCGCCGAAGGACATGAGCGGGCCGCCACGGCGACCGACACAGAGCCCGATCGCGGAACCGTCAAACGGCGCGCAAACCCAGCCGTGTGAACAGGGTCTCGTCGCGCTCGATGTCCGGGTTGCCGGTGGTCAGCAGCTTGTCGCCGTAGAAGATGGAATTGGCGCCCGCCAGGAAGCACAGTGCCTGCACGGCATCGCCCATGGCCTGGCGGCCGGCCGAGAGCCGCACATAGGCGGTCGGCATGGTGATGCGAGCCACGGCGATGGTGCGCACGAACTCGAAGGGGTCGAGCTTGTCGGTGCCCGCCAGGGGCGTGCCCTCGACCTGCACCAGCTCGTTGATCGGGACCGACTCCGGGTGCGGGTCGAGGTTGGCAAGCTGGGCCACCAGCCCGGCGCGCTCGCGGCGGCTCTCACCCATGCCGACGATGCCGCCGCTGCACACGTTCATGCCAGCCTCGCGCACATGGCCCAGCGTGGCCAGCCGCTCTTCGTAGACGCGGGTGCTGATGATGCGGCCATAGGCCTCGGGCGCGGTGTCGAGGTTGTGGTTGTAGTAATCAACCCCGGCTTCCTTGAGCGCCAGCGCCTGCGGCTTGCTGAGCATGCCCAGGGTGCAGCAGGCCTCGAGGCCCAGCGACTTGACCTCGCGCACCAGCTCCACCACCTTCTCGATATCGCGGTCCTTGGGCTCACGCCAGGCCGCACCCATGCAAAAACGCGAGGCCCCCGCTGCCACTGCCGCCT
This sequence comes from uncultured Methylibium sp., assembly GCA_903889735.1. Taxonomy (GTDB): domain Bacteria; phylum Pseudomonadota; class Gammaproteobacteria; order Burkholderiales; family Burkholderiaceae_C; genus Methylibium. Next base: position 658 of record CAISYQ010000458.1, on the reverse strand, counting down.
GGGCTGCGGCCCGCACGGTGGCCAGGTCCATGAGCTTGTCGGCCTCGACGCCGGTGTCGTGGTGCGCCGACTGCGGGCAGTAGCCGCAGTCCTCGGGGCAGCCACCGGTCTTGATGGACAGGAGCGTGGAGCGCTGCACCGCATTGGCATCGAAATGCTCGCGGTGCACCTGCTGGGCCCTGAAGAGCAGGTCGTTGAAGGGCAGCTCGAACAAGGCCTCGACGGCATCGACGCTCCAGCGCTCGGAGGAGGCGTGCAGCGCCTGAGGACGGACCAGATGGATGGGTTGCGTGGCGGTCATGCGGTATTGTCACCCGAGGCGTGGCGGGCGACCCCGTGGGTGGGTCAACACACCGGTCTGTCGGATCACCTCGGTGAGGGCCCTGCCGCCTTGGCCTGCTCAGCCCCTGGGTAGTTCACCAGCCAGGCCCGGGCCCCCTCCCCGGCCGCCCGGCCGCTGGCCAGGCAGGCGTTCAGCAGGTAGCCGCCAGTGGGGGCTTCCCAGTCCAGCATCTCGCCCGCACAGAACACGCCCGGCATTGCGATGAGCATCAGCCCGGCGTCCAGGCCCTCGAAGGGCAGGCCCCCGGCGCTGCTGAGGGCCTCGTCGATGGGCCGCGCCGCCACCAGCCGCAGCGGCAGCGCCTTCAGCGTGGTG
>CAISYQ010000457.1 GCA_903889735.1 uncultured Methylibium sp. | reverse complement strand
CTCACGGGATGCTGATGATCTCGCGTTGGCGGCGTCAGCGCCTCCCCTCAGACCGCCTTGCTCACGGTCTTGACGGCGTTCAAGACCTCCTCGACATGGCCGGCCACCTTGAGCCCGCGCCATTCGGCGACCAACATCCCGGTCGGATCGATCAGGAAGGTGCTGCGCTCGATGCCCTTGACCTTCTTGCCGTACATGATCTTGTTCTTGACCACGCCGAACATGTGACAGAGCTTTTCCTCGGTGTCGGCGATCAGTTCGAAAGGGAGTTCGAGGTTTTGTTTGAATTTCTCATGCGACGCCATGTTGTCGCGGGAGACACCGAAGACCACCGCGCCCGCCTTGAGGAATTCCTGGTGGTGGTCGCGGAATAGCATGGCTTCGGTGGTGCAGCCCGGGGTGTTGTCCTTCGGGTAGAAGTACAAAATAACCGTCTGACCCAAGTAGGCCTGGGGCGTGAATTTCACACCACCGGTGGCCTGCGCTTCAAATTCCGGGAGGGTTTTGTTGAGGGCGGGCGTCATGAAGGTTGCTGCAAGGTGGGTCGCCCCAAGGGCGGCAACCATCAATTATAGAGGCCTGTGGGACGGGTCTGATGGATCATCAGCCGCTTCCAGGAGCAGGGCCGCCACGACGCTGCGGCCCTCGGCCACCAGGAGGTTGTAGGTGCGGCAGGCGGCGCGGGTGTCCATGGTCTCGATGCCAATGCGCTTGACCATCAGTGGGCGCAGCCATTCCGGGCGCGGAAAGCGCAGCCGCCGGCCACTCCCGAACAGCACCAGCTCGGGCTCGAAGTCGGCCACGCGCTGGAAGTGGGTGGCGCTCAGCGTCTCGAAGCTCGCGCTGTCCCAGGCGATGATCTCCCCCGCCCAGGGCAGCAGCAGGCTGTAGTCCCAGCTGCGTCCGCCGACATCGACGCTGCCGGCGTTGTAGCCGCCGATCACGTTGGCGGCGGCAATGCGGTCGGGGTGGAGTTTCATGGGTGAATGGGTCGGTGCGGGACAGTCTCAGAGGGTGGATTGCGCAGGGCCTGTGGTCTAATTTTAGGTTGCAACGGGTGGCCGTTTGAATCCCCCTTCGGGCTTCATTGAGCCCCCCTTCTCAGCCTCACGCGCCAGTCTTTCGGAGCCTCTCTTGCCCAAGCCGATCGTCAAGTCCAGCAAGCTCGCCAACGTCTGCTACGACATCCGTGGCCCGGTGCTCGACAAGGCGCGCCAGATGGAGGAAGAGGGCCAGAAGATCATCAAGCTCAACATCGGCAACCTGGCCGTGTTCGGTTTTGACCCGCCCGACGAGATCGTGCAGGACATGATCCGCAACCTGCCCCAGACCGCCGGCTACACCGACAGCAAGGGCCTGTTCGCGCCGCGCAAGTCGGTGGTGCACTACACCCAGGAGAAGCGCATCGCCGGTGTGACGGTCGATGACGTCTATCTCGGCAACGGCGCTTCCGAGCTCATCGTGATGAGCCTCAACGCCCTGCTCGACAACGGCGACGAGGTGCTCGTCCCCGCCCCCGACTACCCGCTGTGGACGGCGGCGGTGTCGCTCTCGGGCGGCAATCCGGTGCACTACCTGTGTGACGAGCAGAACGATTGGTACCCGGACATCGACGACATCCGGCGCAAGATCACGCCCCAGACGCGGGCCATCGTCGTCATCAACCCCAACAACCCGACCGGCGCGCTCTACCCCGAGAGCCTGCTGCTCGAGATCGTGGAGCTCGCGCGCCAGCACCAGCTGATCGTGTTCGCCGACGAGATCTACGACAAGACCCTCTACGACGGCGCCACCCACACCAGCATCGCCTCGCTGGCCGATGACCTGCTGTTCGTCACCTTCAACGGGCTTTCCAAGAACTACCGCGCCTGCGGCTACCGGGCTGGCTGGATGGTGGTGTCGGGCCAGAAGAAGCGCGCCAAGGACTACATCGAGGGCCTGAACATGCTGGCCTCGATGCGGCTGTGCTCGAACACGCCGGGGCAGCTCGCGATCCAGACCGCACTCGGCGGTTACCAGAGCATCAAGGATCTGGTTGCACCCGGCGGCCGGCTCACGCGCCAACGCGACATGGCCTACGAGATGCTGAGTGCCATCCCCGGCGTGAGCGTGGTCAAGCCCCGGGCGGCGCTCTACATGTTCCCGAGGCTCGACCCCAAGATCTACCCGATCCAGGACGACCAACAATTCGCCTACGAGCTGCTGGCCGAGGAGAAAGTGCTGATCGTGCAGGGCAGCGGCTTCAACTGGCCGGCGCCCGACCATTTCCGCGTCGTTTTCCTGCCCAATTCCGACGATCTGGCTGAAGCGATCGGCCGCATCGCTCGCTTCCTCGACCATTACCGCAAACGCCACGGCACCTGAGCGCTACGGGCCTATCAAAAGTCCCCTCCCGCTCGTTTCCAGAGAATACAGAGAGCCCCATTTCATGAAGCCCATCCAGGTCGGCCTGCTCGGTATTGGCACCGTCGGCAGTGGCACCTTCGAGGTGCTGCGCCGCAACCAGGAGGAGATCCGCCGGCGTGCCGGGCGGGGGATCGAGGTGAGCATGGTGGCCGACCTCGACACCGAGCGTGCCCGGCGCATCGCAGGTTCCGGTGTGGAGGTCGTCGCCGATGCGCGCGCAGTCATCGCCAACCCCGCCATCGACATCGTCGTCGAGCTGATCGGGGGCTACGGCATCGCCCGCGTGCTGGTGCTGGAGGCCATCGCCGCTGGCAAGCATGTGGTCACCGCCAACAAGGCCCTGCTGGCGGTCCACGGCACCGAGATCTTCGCCGCGGCCCATGCCCGCGGCGTGGTGGTGGCCTTCGAGGCTGCGGTGGCCGGTGGCATCCCGATCATCAAGGCGCTGCGCGAGGGGCTCAGTGCCAACCGCATCGGCTGGATCGCCGGGATCATCAACGGCACGACCAACTTCATCCTCTCGGAGATGCGCTCCAAGGGACTGGACTTCGGCGTGGTGCTGAAGGAGGCACAGCGCCTGGGCTATGCCGAGGCCGACCCCACCTTCGACATCGAGGGCATCGACGCGGCCCACAAGGCCACCATCATGAGCGCCATCGCCTTCGGCACCCCGGTGCAGTTCAGCAGCGCCTACACCGAGGGCATCACCGGCCTGCAAGCGGCCGACATCCGCTACGCCGAGCAGCTCGGCTACCGCATCAAGCTGCTGGGCATCACCAAGCGCCGTGACGACGCCGGCGGCATCGAGCTGCGGGTGCACCCGACGCTGATCCCCGCCACGCGGCTGATCGCCAATGTCGAAGGTGCGATGAACGCGGTCGTGGTGCAGGGCGATGCGGTCGGCACGACGCTCTACTACGGCAAGGGCGCGGGCGCCGAGCCCACCGCCTCGGCGGTCATCGCCGACCTGGTGGACGTGACCCGGCTGATCACCGCCGACCCCGAGCACCGGGTGCCCCACCTCGCCTTCCGACCGGATGCGCTGTCGGCGACGCCTGTGCTGCCCATTGATCAGGTCATCACCGCCTTCTACCTGCGCCTGCAGGTGGTCGATGAAGCCGGCGTGCTGGCCAACATCACCCGCATGCTGGCCGACCACCAGATCTCGATCGACGCCGTGCTGCAGCGGGAATCGGCCGAGGGCGAGCGTCAGACCGACCTCATCATCCTCACCCATGACACCCTGGAAGGCCGCATGAATGCGGCGCTGGCGCAGATGCAGGCGCTGCCCACGGTGCTGGCCCCGATCGTGCGCATCCGCAAGGAAGAGCTGTCCTGAGCGGCCGCGCTCTGCTTCGTCACCCATCCACCCCCTGAGCCTTCCGGGCGCGATCCTGGTGGCAACGCGCGGAGTCCCCATTGAACTACCTCAGCACCCGCGGCGACCGCACGCCGCGCCGCTTCTGCGACATCCTGCTCGAGGGCCTGGCCCCGGACGGCGGGCTCTACCTGCCCGAGCACTACCCGCAGATCGACGGCCCAACCCTCGCCCGTTGGCGGCATCTGCCCTACGCCGAGCTGGCCTTCGAGATCCTCTCGCTCTACATCGACGATATCCCAGCCGCCGACCTGCGCGCGCTCGCCCACAAGACCTACACCGCGGCGGTCTTTGGCACGGAGGCGATCGTGCCGCTCAAACCGCTGGAGCCCGGGCTGGCGCTGCAGGCCCTCTCCAACGGCCCGACGCTCGCCTTCAAGGACATGGCGATGCAGCTGCTCGGCCACCTGTTCGAGTTTGAGCTGGCGCGCCGAGGCGAGACGCTCAATATCCTCGGCGCGACCTCGGGCGACACCGGCAGCGCGGCCGAGTACG